>JAJQES010000494.1 GCA_021201565.1 Tannerellaceae bacterium | reverse complement strand
TCTGTGATCCCATCCATAAAATACCTGTTTGTATATTTTTATAATGATTAGGTGATACCGGATCAGGAGATCCTCATATTTGTTAGTCGGGGATTGCAAATCCCCTCCGTCCAGGACCTCTGTGTCTCCGTGTTCCTATTGATCCGGGTAATTAAAGGATGTTTGGTAATTATTTATTTGGATTCGTCTTTTAAAAATGTATGTAACGTTCATCAGATAAAGAATATGAATAAGGATGTTTACACATCCAATATTCATACACCTTATATTTTAATCTCAAATGATTATAAAGAAAACCTCCATCAATAAATTGTGCTCCTTTTCTTGTTTCTTTATCAATTTCCGTAGCACAATTTTCCATTTCCGGATGAGGTTGAGAGTACATAGCATACTTTCCTTCTCCATAAATAAAAATATTTTTTATCTTAATTGAGTCTACATCATACGTTATAGCGAAATCACCAAAATCATAGATATCAGCTTCTAATAGACTATCAAAATATTGGGGGGCATCTTCTTTTAACTGCTGCTGTTTTTGGTGTATGTGTTTTCTGGAAAGTATTTCTTGAAATTCTTTTTCTGTCGTTGCATTGGGTATGTGGTAAGTTATTTCAAATCCATTTCCTGTTGAATCCACAACCTGTATGGTACTGAAAATTCTTGACCATTTGATTTCTTCTTCAACCGGTATAGTCGTTTGAGGTTTTGGCTTAGGTACACATTCCTGCCAAACGAAAGATATTACCATTATGGCAATAACAATACCGGGAGATATGATGTAGAAGACATTAAACCATTCAATAAATTTTGTGTTTCTGTTCATTTTGTTTTTAAGTTTTAAATTTCACGTTTAATGTTGCAAATTTCGTAATTTCCCAACAAACATTCAAGCCGCCATCCAGCTACAGTGCCTGACTGTTTTGGACAGAGAGGATATACTATCCCTGGGTTAGTGGGTATTTGGATCTGTGATCCAACCTATAAAATACCCGTTTATATATCTTTATAATGATTAGAGGATACCGGATCAGGAGATCCTCATAATCGTTAGTCGGGGATAACATATCCCCTCCGTCCAGAAAGTTAGTCGGGGATCGGGAGATCCCCTCCGTCCAGGGCTCAGTCCACGGTACAGGGAGCATTGCGAACGACACCAGGATGTGAGATGTTTTTTCTGGTCATTTATGGAATAGGTGGCAACTAACTACTCTATTAAAGAGAACAATAGATAGAATGATATGAACCGATCTTTCCGGAAGTGTAACACCGTGTTTTTTTCTTTTTTTATCGGATGGGTGGCTGTCTGCTGGTTTTCCGGCTGTAGAACAGGGGCAGCTACGGAAGCGGAAGCCGGGGACTCTTCCGGCACCTGGATCAGCCTGGGATCCCATGACTCCCGTCCTCTTTTATATCTCCTGGCGGAGGAGGGGTTGACGGAGCAGGTAACAGAGTGGGTGGAAGCACATCCGGAACTCCTGAATCCTCCGCCGGGAGAACTGAGTCCGCTCATTGCAGCGGTCGAAAAAGGCAGGGTCGGACTGGTGGAGTTTCTCCTGGAAAAAGGAGCGGATCCAAACCGGTGTACTTCCGAAGGATACACGCCTCTGCTGTATGCGGTGTGCAGAAATAACCATGAGATTCTTCGTCTGTTGATAGAAGCCGGTGCAGATGTCCGGGCGGTTGATTATAAAGGCATCACGCCGCTTCATTATGCCGTGATCTGCATGCCGCTTCCTTCTGTCCGCCTGCTCGTAGAGGCAGGTGCTGATGTGAATGCGAAAGCGGATAATAAAAAGACCCCTTTGTATTTAGCTGCTGAAAATGGGACGCTGGATTGTGTCCGGTATTTGTGGGAACAGGGCGCGATACAACCGGAGCAGCCTTCCTGCTTGTTTGCAGCAACCTGCGGGGAAAACTGGGACGTGTTTGACTTCCTGGTTGAACAGGGGGGGACTGCTATGGATTGGGAGGCTATTCTGGAAGCTGCTCTGTGGAGGGATCATCTTCCGGTTATAAAATATGCCATAGAGCATGCGGATATAGATGTCAATCAGAAAACATATAGCGGGAATATGTTTCCGTTGGAGTTCGCTACCCGGCCGGGCTATGGGTATGAAGACGAGGAAAAGCGGATAGAGATTGTCCGTTATTTACTGGAAAAAGGGGCGGATCCCGATAAGATAAATAATGGCCACGTAATAGAATGGTTAATCCTTAGCCATAATGCCCGTCTTTTTGACTGTTTTCTGGACATGGGATTCCGGTTGGAGGAACGGATGGCCCCTACAGGCCGTCCCTATCTGGTTGAAACCCTGGATGAGTGCTTCTTTGCTGCGGCCCGTTATCTGTTATGCCAGGAGGAAGGAGAACCTTTTTTTAATGAGAAGCCCCTTATTCTCTATTTTGCTGATGACTACTCTCCGACGACGCCTGTGTTGGAGTTCCTGATAGAAGAACAGGTGAATGTTCCCTGGTATCCGCAGGCCTTTTTACAAAGTGTGAAAGCAGCTGATCTGCCTTCTGTGATGCTTTTTCTCAATAAGGGAATCGATGTAAATACAAAAGATGAAGCAGGCCGGAATGCACTTTTTTATACAAATGATCCGGACATAGCAGAATACCTGATCCTGCGGGGAATTGATGTGGCTGATCCGGTCACACTTTCACAGATCCGGTTGAATGTGCCTGTACTGTCTGTATTTCTCAAATGGGGGATCTCTATTCCTATGTCGCAGGAGGAACTGGACCGGGCTCTCCGGAAAGCGGCACGGCTGGGCGACGAACAGCTTGTGGCGTATTTTATCGGGAAAGGAGCGGATGTAAATGGCCGGGAACCTGTCCCTAAAGAATGGAGAGACAGGGATGAAAACTATGAAGCGGGCACCCCGCTGACAGCAAATGCCTGGCAGGGATATGATCAATGTACCGCTGACTGGAAGAAAAAAGTTCCGGCAGAAGTCACTAAACGTCTGATTGAGGCGGGTGCTGATGTGAATGCGGTGGATGAAGATGGAAAAACAGCGTTGCACTATGCCCTGGAGGATTGTAGCTGCGCTTATAATTACTGGCCGGTCCAACGCGGGAGCCGGAGGGAGTGGGATGCGCTCTATCATGAGAATTATGATGTATTTCATGGCCGTACCAGAGGAGTCGACCACTCCCTGATAGCCCTGGAACTGATCCGGAACGGAGCTGATGTGAACCGGCTTACTCCGCGGGGGCTTTCTCCTCTTTTGCTATTGATGGACGGATTTTATTATTCGGAACTTATACCTGTTTTGTTGGAATATGGAGCCGATGTGAATTTCCGGACAGAAGAGGGGCTTACTCCTTTGTTAGTGGCTGCGCGGAGAAGAAATGCCACAGACATCTCTGTTTTACTGGAAGCCGGTGCGGATGTACATGTGGCCGACAAGGAAGGGAATACGCCTTTGCATCTGGCGATCTCAGGAATGGAAGCAACTGCTGCCGGACTGTTATTGAACGCAGGTGCTGACCCGGAAAAAAAGAATAAAAAAGGAGAAACAGTTTTTGACCGGATCAGTGACTATAAATTATTTTGCCTGGTAAAGGAAATGGGATATGCAGACCGTGTCTCCATGCATGTGTTGGAACATCTGTTTGTGGATAATCTGTATTGGAACCGTTTGGACACGTTAGTGATGGACGATCTGCTGGCCCACGGAGTTTCTATTCATCTGAAAGTGCCCACAGACGAACAACCGGAATCTGCGCTGTTTTGTGTCCTGCATCTGGAACCTTCTGCCGTTTCGGCCCTGATCCGCAGAGGCATCCCGGTAGATGTTACCGACTCCCACGGCCGGACTCCCCTGATGAGAGCCATTGAAGAGTCCCAGCCTCTCCGGATGATTCACTGTCTGGTTGATCACGGAGCCGACCCTTACCACAAAGACAAACAGGGAAGAGATGCATTTGCCTATGCCGGAGGAAATGAAAGAGTATTGGAGATATTAAAAAGAAGTGAGAAGTAAGAAATAAGAAGTTAAGAAGTAAAGGAGTATTCTTCTTAACTTCTAACGAGTGAAACGAGTGATAACTTCTTAACTTCTCACTTCTAAAAAATAACATGTTTAATAGCATATAATTTTAACGGAATGTTGTATCTTTACGCCAGTTTTTTAATCAACAACAAAATATCATACAACATGATTAGTTACAAACAATTAGGTCTGGTGAACACAAAAGAAATGTTCGCTAAGGCAATCGAAGGTGGATATGCGATTCCTGCATTTAACTTCAACAACATGGAACAGTTGCAGGCTATTATTCAGGCTGTGGCTGAAACCAAATCTCCTGTGATCCTTCAGGTTTCTAAAGGTGCCCGTCAATATGCGAACCAGACACTGCTTCGTTACATGGCTGAAGGTGCTGTAGAATATGCCAAGGAATTGGGGCTGGAAAATCCTCAGATCGTTCTGCACTTAGACCATGGTGATTCTTTTGAAACCTGTAAAAGTTGTATCGACATGGGTTTCTCTTCTGTCATGATCGACGGTTCTCATCTTCCTTATGATGAAAACGTAGCTCTTACAAAGAAAGTCGTGGAGTATGCTCACCAGTTTGATGTAACAGTTGAAGGTGAATTGGGTATCCTGGCAGGTGTGGAAGACGATGTAGTTGCTGAACACCATACCTATACCAAACCGGAAGAAGTAGTTGATTTCGTAACTAAAACAGGTTGTGATTCATTAGCCATCTCTATCGGTACATCTCACGGTGCCAACAAATTTAAACCGGAACAATGTACCCGTGATGAAAACGGTGTATTGGTACCTCCTCCATTGCGTTTCGACGTATTGGAAGGTGTTGAAAAAGAACTTCCCGGATTCCCTATCGTACTGCACGGGGCTTCTTCAGTTCCCCAGGAAGAAGTGGCTACTATCAACAAATATGGCGGTGCCCTGAAAGATGCGATCGGTATTCCTGAATCACAATTACGTAAAGCAGCAACTTCTGCTGTATGTAAAATTAACATTGACTCAGACAGCCGTCTGGCAATGACTGCAGCGATCCGTGAAACATTCGCTACTAAACCAGGCGAATTCGACCCACGTAAATACTTAGGTCCGGCTCGCGACAACATGAAACAACTCTACAAACACAAAATCGAAGAAGTATTAGGTTCTGCAAACAGAATCTGATCCGGATTCGTATATTGTAACATATAAAGCCGCATCCCACAGGATGCGGCTTTTTTTATAACTGTCCGCCTCTTGTCGGCAGGCTGTTGGCACGGATTGTCTTGCAGCACGGATCTACGATCCTGGACGGAGGGGACTACCTGGATGGAGGGGATTTGCAATCCCCGACTAACGAGTATGAGGATCTCCTGATCCGGTCTCCTCTAATCCTTATAAGGATATACAAACAGGTACTTTATAGATGGGATCACAGATCCCAATACTCATTAAGCCGGGGATCAGGAGATCCCCTCCGTCCAAACTTTACATCTTCCGGCCACCTTCTGGACGGAGGGGATTTGCAATCCCCGACTAACGAGTATGAGGATCTCCTGATCCGGTATCCTCTAATCATTATTAAGATATACAAACAGGTACTTTATAGATGGGATCACAGATCCCAATACTCACTAAGTCGGGGATCAGGAGATCCCCTCCGTCCAAACTTTACATCTTCCGGCCACCTTCTGGACGGAGGGGATTTGCAATCCCCGACTAACGAATATGAGGATCTCCAGATCCGGTATCCCCTAATCCTTATAAAGATATACAAACAGATATTTTATAGATTGGATCACAGATCCAAATACTCACTAAGCCGGGGATAACATATCCCCTCCATCCAAAAATTACATCCGTCCAAAAGATGGACGCCGGCATATTTATTCCTGTTTAGAGCGCGCAACCTGTATTATAGAGTAAGGCTACTCGTTGATTTCTGAATGGGTAATTAGTTCTGTTTACCAATTGGTTTCCTATTGGAAAACAATCGTCATCCGGAAAGAAAAGATAAGGTTACCGGAAACAATATAATTGTTTTTATTCCGTTTTATATATAGTAAACAAAACCGGATACGGGAAGTGGTGGTGATGAGTACGGATTATGTGCCGTTGCAGATGGGAGGGAAGGATCCTGTTTCCGGCCTTTAAAACGGAAAGAGTATGAGTATTAAGTATGGACTTTACAAAACACCGGTCCCCGGGGACAGAGAGGACAAAGGGGAGTACCATGCACGGTTTCTTGCAAGTGGCCGGACCACTTTTGACCGGCTCAGTGAACTGATCGCCGCGCGGACTACGCTGTCGGATTCGGAAGTGAAAGGTATGCTGAAGGCATTTGTGTATGTTTTCCAGTTGGATATGAAAGTGGGGATGAGGATTGAACTGGAGGGTATCGGGACTTTTTATCCGGTGTTGGCTTCCCGGATGGAAGAAAATGAAAAAGGGGAACAGAAGCTGAAAGTGGAAGTAAAGACAGTCGGATTCCGTTGTGCGAAATCCTTGAAAAATAAACTCCGGGATGCCTCTGTCAGCAAAAAGAAATCTCTGAAGATAGTCCGGATACCGCCCGAACAACGAAAATCGAATATTTTAGAGTATCTTCAGAGGAATATCAGTATCACCACAAAGGAGGCGCAGGATCTCAACTATTGTAGTAAACCGCTGGCACTGGCAGATATCCACGCGCTCATGGAAGAAGGAAAAATCCTTTCGGTGGGAGCAAAGAGAAATACACTCTATATCCGCCCGTATGGAAAAAGCGGAGAATGAAAAAAGCCTCCGGAAAATTATATGACAAACTTGGCAATGATCTGAATGAATATGATCAGGATGACCATCGCGATCGGGTAGACGGTCGCGTAGGCTACGCTGGGTGCATTGCTGTCGGACATCGAGTCGGCTGCTGCCAGGCCTGGTGTGCTGGTCATGCCCCCGGCAATGGTTCCTAACAGGTCAAGGATATTGATTTTGAACCCATAGTATCCAAATCCAAGCGCGATGAACATCGGTACCAGGGTAATGGCCAGTCCCACTGCGAACAGGGTCCATCCGCTGTTGACAAAGGTATCCACTAAGTTTACACCCGCTGAGGTTCCTACTTCCGCAAGGAACAGGAGCAATCCCAGTTGCCGTAACAATTGGTTAGCGGAGGCCGACATAGACCATACGATGGGGCCTGTTTTGCCGATGGCACTCACGATCAGGGCGACCAATAACACTCCACCGGTTAGTCCGGGGGAGAAATTAAACGTGTCGGAGAAGGAAATATTGAGTTTTCCTACGATGACTCCTAATACAATTCCGGCAGCGATCGGGAAAAAGTCTGTGTCTGAGAGACGCTTTTCATCGTTTCCGATAAATTGTACCAGCTCTTTCATTCCCTCTTTTTCACCGGCTACCATTAGTTTATCTCCGAATTTCAATACCAGATCCGGTTCCGGTGCCAGGTCAATCCCGCTTCGCCGTACCCGTGTCACCGTACAGCCGAAGGTGCCCTGCATGTTGAGGTGCCCAATGGATTTATTGATCAGTTCTTTATTGGTCAGTAAGAGAGATTGAAGTTCCTGGGTACTGCTCAGCGGCAGGTCATCTTCTACCCGTTTTCCAACCAGGAGAGTTAACTGGTCCAGGGATTTACTGTTTCCGACCGCTTTGATCAGGTCTCCTTCCTGTAATCGGGTCTGTGCGGTCGGGATCGCGATTTGTTCCTCATGCTTTATACGGGAAATCACCGCACCTGTCATGGCCCGTACATGGAGTTCCGCCAGGGTTTTGTTATAAACCAGCGGATTCGTGATCCGGAAAGAAGCTGTATGAAGTTCCGGGTGTTTCCCTTTTCTTTTTTCTTCCAGGGATTTAGCCTCTTTTACGAGGTCGAGTCGAAGAACTTTGGGAAGTAATTTAATAAAGAGGATGACCCCAATGACCCCGAACGGGTAAGCAATCCCGTAGGCAATCGAAGCATCCGGCGAATGGGTGCTGTCAATCGCTACCGCGAGCCCGGGCGTACTGGTCAGGGCACCGGCAATCAATCCGACAATGCTGGGGGTATCAATATCTAACAGGTATTTGAAACCAACACCTGTGAGGCAGGCAGAACCTACAATTAACAGGGTGATGGTGATCAGGGTTTTGCCTTTGGACCGGAATGAATCAAAAAATCCCGGTCCGGATTGGATCCCGATTGTGAAAATAAACAACACAAGACCGAAGTTTCCGATGTCTTTGGGAATAATCACTCCCAAATGGCCAAACAGTAACGCGATAAAGATAACTGCTGAAACATCCAGGGATAATCCGTTGATCTTAATACGCCCTAAAACAAATCCTAAGGCAATGATCAGGAAAAGGGAAAAATAAGAAGAGTCAAGTAATGTTTCAAACATTTCTTTAGAGTTTAGTTAGAAGTAATAAAAATGTTTGCAAAAATACAGTTTTTTTATCCTTTTGACAAATATTAAGGGGAGATTTCTCTTACCTTTGTAATTATAAAATAATAATTCTAAATCAGTTCAACGTGAATCGGTATTTTATTTATCTGGCTTATAACGGCAAAAATTACTGTGGATGGCAGAACCAACCCAACGGAACCAGTGTACAACAGACGTTGGAAGAGGGATTGGGCACTTTATTGCGGGTTCCGGTAGCCGTTACCGGTGCGGGACGTACGGACGCGGGTGTACATGCCCGGTTGATGGTGGCGCATTTTGACTGCCCCGAATTTCTGAATGATCCGGATGCACTGACGGAGAAACTGAACCGGATTCTACCCTGTGATATCGCGATTTACCGGATCATACAGGTACGGCCGGAAGCACACGCCCGGTTTGATGCAGTTTCACGTACCTATAAATATTATATTCTACAACGGAAAGATCCTTTTCTATGCGATTTTAGCTATAGAGTACGCGGAGTCCTGGATATAGAGTCTATGAACATAGCCAGCCGGTTGTTGCTGGGATATAATGATTTTACCAGTTTCAGTAAATTACATACGGATGTAAAGACCAATATCTGCCGGGTTTCCCATGCGGAATTCACCCTGGAAGACGGCCAATTGTGTTTTACGATTACGGCAGACCGCTTTTTACGGAATATGGTCAGAGCCATTGTCGGTACTTTACTTGACGTAGGAAGAGGAAAGCTTTCACTGGAAGATTTTCGTCAGGTAATTGAAGAAAAAGACAGGGGAAAAGCAGGTACATCGGTGCCCGGGCATGCTCTTTTCCTGACAGATGTTACTTATCCGGAAGAGGTGTTTGACGTATCATGGTAAAATAGAAAATCCCGGTGAAAAGGTAATTTTTATAAAATAGAGGAGTAGATAAATACATGTGGGTTGGATTGGCGTTTCTGTCCGCTTTTTTGCTGGGATGTTATGACGTAAATAAGAAAGTATCCCTAAATGGGAATGCTGTCATACCGGTATTGTTTTTCAATACCCTCATCAGTAGCCTCATTTTTGTTCCGGTGATCTTCCTTTCTTTTTATACCCGGGTGCTTGACGGCACTATGTTTTATGTTCCGCATGTCTCTTTTGAAGCACATCTGGCCGTATTTATCAAAGCAGTTATTGTGCTCTCTTCGTGGCTGTTCGGTTATTTTGCCGTGAAGCATTTACCCCTCACTATTACAGGTCCTATTAAAGCGACCCAGCCGGTTATTACCCTGATGGGTGCGTTGTTGATTTTCGGGGAACGGTTAAACCTCTACCAGTGGACCGGGGTGCTTTTCTCGGTTGCCTCTTTCTACCTCTTGTCTACTTCCGGAAAAAAGGAAGGGATCCATTTTACCCGTAATAAGTGGATTCTTTTTATGATACTTTCCGTTATTCTGGGGGCTATTAGCGGTCTGTATGATAAACATCTCATGAAGAGCCTGGATGTAATGACTGTCCAGGTGTGGTTTAATGTGTATCAGTGTGTTATTATGTTTTTTGTGCTGATGTTGTTGTGGTATCCGCGCCGCCGGAATGCGACCCCTTTTGTATGGCACTGGAACATTGTTTTTATTTCTGTCTTTTTGGTAATGGCCGACTGGATCTATTTCTACGCGTTGAGTTTCCCTGATTCGATGATCTCCATTGTCTCCATGATCCGCCGGAGTAATGTGCTGGTTACATTTGTGGCAGGTGCTATTTTCTTCCGTGAGAAAAACCTGAAAAGCAAGGCCTTGGATTTGCTATTGGTATTGACCGGAATGATTTTCTTATATATCGGAACCCGGTAATCTTTTTATCTTTGTCTGATTTTAATTAGGTGTACACATAAATAATAATGTACTATGAAAACATGGATCTACTCACTAACTTTTGTTCTTTTCTTTCTTTTTTACAGTTGTGATAACCAGACAAAAGAAGCCTTACGCACAGCAGAAGCGTTTCTGGAAGAGAATCCGGATAGTGCCCTCTTTTATCTCGAATCCATTCCGGCCCCGGAACTTCTCAGTCCCAAAGACTACAATGATTATCTCCTATTACTGGTCCAGGCCAAAGACAAAGCCGCGGAAGACATCTCAAAAGACTCTCTGATCTTTACTCTGAAAGGCTATTATAAAAAGAAAGATCCGGTAAAAGATGCACAGGTCTCTTTTTATTGCGGGAAGATCAAACAGAAAAATAAAGAGTATGAAAACGCCATGCAACATTATCTGGAAGCCGAACAGGCAATAGAAAATACAGACCGGGAAGATATAAAAGGATTGATTCAGTTTGGCATGGGTAGTTTGTTTTATAATCAATTTCTTTGGGATGAATCTATAGAAAAGTTTAAAGG
>JAJQES010000231.1 GCA_021201565.1 Tannerellaceae bacterium | reverse complement strand
GAATTGTATATCCGGTTTCTTCTCTACCATTTTTTTGTATTATATATATAATACAGCCCGGTTATCAATTATAGTAACGATGTAATTATATCTATAATTACATCGTTACTATATCTATAATACGAAAAAATGGTAGGGAAGAATCTCCGGAATCATACTATTCCCATTATTCCCTCTTTACGGTATATGATAACGCATAATACCGTTAAAGGTTGCTTCACATCCTTCTGAGACCATTCCTACCTGTGCGGCAGGGAAGGTTGCCGGAATACGGGCCACTTCTTTTCCATCCACAATCAGGATCACCTGGTCTTTTTGTTTTACACTTCTCAGGTTATAGGATGTTTTCAATTGTTCATTTACCCGGATTTTATAAATGTACTGCTCCAGGTCCTCCGGCTCTACATTGATAAACCGGATGGCCTCCATGGTACGGGGAACAAATGAGACCCGGTTCCAGGAAGGATGAGGAGCTATTTCCGCGTTCCCTGTATCCAACGGATACCATTTCCCATCCGATAAATATTCGGTAGTTACTTTTGCAAACATATTCTCCAGAAATACATCTTCCTGCCGGAAAGCCATCCGGTCAAGCCAGATCTGGTCCGCCTGTACCGGATAACGGAAATAAAACGCTTTCTCAATAAAATCCGTATATTTCACATCCGCGTAATGGGTTTGAAGATTTTCCAACGGATAAGAAGTGCGACCCGTCTCTTTTCCTTTTTTTACGGTCACAACCTCCAATGTCCGGTTATCATAATTAAGAAGAGCTTTTACATAGTTTTTCCCATCTATATATACCGGATAAACACCGGCTGCTCCCTGCATGGACTCATTTGTAATCTGGAGTGCATATTCATATTGTTCCCGGAAATCACCTTTCAGTGCCTGATAAGAGGAAGAAGTAGTCTGTAATCCCTTAGCAGTGCGTACAGAGGTTCCTGTTTCCTGCCAGGCTTCGATCCCTGTACCCGATTCATCCCATCCGGCAGTATAAACCAGTCCGTCGAAAGCCGTCCTGCCACAGGCAAACAATCCTGCTACCCCTTCCTCACAAGGCAGTCCGGAGAATACAGACCCGCCCGGTGCCGGTATTTCATCAATCCGTACCGTATAAGTTGTATAGTTCCGCTCAACCTGCAAAGAGTGGTAAGCATCAAAACGGAAGTCATCCGGCAATGAGAAAGCAGAGCGTGCGGTTTGCCCTTCCACACATTGTTCTATAAACCATTCTCTTTTTTCAGCATCCAACCCGATACGTACCCAATTGTTTGCATCTTTCCGGTAGGGAATGATTCCGGCCTGTCCGGCTGTCTTTACCGCTGCTTCATACCAGCAGGCTGTCGATTCATATCCGTTTTTGAGATAGCTTTCCGTCAGTTCCCGGCTGTTGGCGACCAACTCTCCGTTAGTTACACTCCATTCTGCCGGAATGGTCCAGCTTGCTGTCCAGTTTGCAGCTGAGTCGAAGGTATCTCCATAAGTAGGTTTGGCTGGTTCGGGAAAATATCCTTTTGTATTCCCGGCACTGATGCCATCTGTATACAGGGTTTTATCAAAGAAATGTACCCGGTTGATATACTGGCTACGGCGTTCGTTGTTCTTATCCGCCATATAGACCAGCCACCATTCAAATCCGTTGGGACCACGCAAAATATTCGGTTGTCCCGGACAATACATAATATCATCTGCCACCTCCCCTTTCATGTCAAACAAGGAGACATTAAAATAATTGTTGCGGCCTCCTTTGGTTTCCGCCGTTAACAGGTTGGTTCCGTTCTGTAAGGCTTTCCGCTGTTCTTTGGTGAGGTTTACTATGCAATAGCCGGGAGTCGCCTGCTCATAGATCAATGTTTCATTCAGGAACACTTTCGTTTCTCCGTTGTGGGTTACCCGGAGTGCCAGGTTCCCAACAGTTGCCTCCTGCACTTCAAAAGGTTTCCGTACGTACAATTCCGGTGAGGTCCATACAGTACCCTGTTTGCGGGTAGTAGAGCCTTCAATCTCCCGGGCTGCAAAACCACCTTTTCCCTCTTTCCATCCGGAAGCATCATAGGATATACTTTTCCAGTTTCCGGACGGTTGCTCTTCCGTATAGGTAAAAAGAGGGGTATACGTTTTACCAAAGCGTAACAGGTCGGCAAAGTTTTCTTCCAAAGCGACCTGATTGGAGGACAAGACCGGATAAGGATATTTGTTGCCATGATTGAAAGAGACAGGGGAATCCGCTTCAGCGACACCAAACTGGTAATTTCCCCACGGAGTACCTGTATGGTTGGCATTGTAGATCATATAATACCGGTCACGGTATTTAATAGTCCAGGGTCCTTCCGCCACCCGGTTGTCCATTGTCTCCCACGTAGCGGGCAGGGAAGCAAACTGGTAAACAGGAGGCCCGTCAAATGTGGCCCAGTCTTTCATGGGGCGTACCCAGATGGTATTTCCATCGGTAAAACGGACTCCATACATATAGAGCTTCCCATCATCATCCCGGAACACCATCGGGTCAATCCGGTTATCCATCCAGGTATTTTTGACCGGTTCCACATACGGTCCTAAAATATCGTTCGCTACCGTATGGGCAATATGTACAGCATGTTTGTCGGCTCCCCAGTAGTTAACCGACCAGTACATGTGGAATTCTCCGTTCAGATAGCGTATGTCATTGGCGTGAATCTGGTCATTGCCGGCTCCCGACCCACGGGTCCAGTCATTATCCATAGAAAAGACATGCACAGGTCCTTCCCAATTCACCAGATCTGTTGAAATATAAAAATCACCATCGGTAAAAACACCACCGATGTAATACTTACCATTGTATCTGATCACTCCCGCATCCGCGATACCCGGTAAGACGGGATTCTGAATGTTCTGCGCGTTCATACACATTATTCCCGTAAGCAGGAAAGAAAAAAGAACAGACAAACTCAAACTACGTGTTTTCTTTTTCATGTGTTTTTAATTGGATTAGAAATTAAAAATAAATGGCGCAGAAGCTACGCAGTTCTCCGCGTTTATCTGCGCCATTCTCATCCTCTTATAAAAAGTACTATATCAAAAATATCCAAACAATCTTTTGCCTGGCCGGGAAGTAAGGATTAAAAAGTCTCTTACTTCCTGGCTTATATAAAAACTAATATCTCGGATTCTGAGTCAGTTTACCTGCACTGTTATCTACTTCAATTTGTGGGATAGGCAAACGTCTGTGTTTGTCCAATACAAAGTTATTAAAGTCCGGATCCCGTTCTTTGAGTTCATTGATACCATCCTGCGTATCCAATAATCCCCAACGTTTCAGGTCAGCCCAGCGCCATCCTTCAAAACACAATTCAAGCGTACGTTCCATTTGCATACGTTTCAAAAGAGCGTCTCTTGACTGAATCGAATTTCTAATTGCCGCTACATTACTATCTGCCAGTTTAGTCATACCGGCACGTGTGCGAACCTGGTCGATCAATGCAATCGCGTCATTGATATCTCCGTTTGTTTCCAGAATACATTCAGCCTGGTTCAACAGGATATCCGCATAACGGATGATCCGGTAGTTGTTTGGTGCAAAATAATCTTCGTAATCACGATAATAAGAAGTATTATATTTGCGGATAAAGCAATCTTCAGCAGCCCATTCCAGGGCGTCCCATCCGGCGGGTGTAATTATTCTGTTATAATAAAGCTCCGAATCTGTTACATCTGAAAAATCTTCGGTCACACCCCGGTATAGAATACTATTGAACAGCCGCAAATCATTTGTTCCATCTGCTCTTTTTTCTTTCAGGTATTCATCTACCAGCCATCTTCTGGCTTTTCCGTCTGCCCATCCGATACCGGCAGGAGCATAAAACTGGGTACGCTGAAAACCGGTCGCCATACTCAATTCATTTCCTGTATCGCCTTTGTTGGTATCATCAAACTGAATTTCAAAGACACCTTCCATATTGTTTTCATTCAGGTGAGTGAAGTTATCCATCCAGTTCGGTACCAGATCCCACTGGTTACTACTGATCAGGTAATTGAACTCTGTTTTCGCTTCCGCAAATTTACCCTGTTGCATATAGGCTTTTCCTAATAAAGCATGTAAAGCACCTGCTGTCACGCGTCCGGCATTTGCATCGTTCCATCTGTCCGGGAGAGCATTCATCTGGATAGCAGTCGTCAGATCTTTTTCGATTTGCCCCCAGATCTGTTCTTCGCTTGCATTTTCCGGCGTATATCCGGTATCCTGTACTGAAGTGACCAGTGTTCCTTTTTCCCACAACAGATTGATCTGGAAATACCAGAGCGCACGCAGGAAATAAGCCTGGGCCAACACCTGTTTCTTTTCATCTTCATCCATGTCGATACCCGGTACATTATCCAACACCTGGTTACAACGGAAAATTCCCATATAGAAATGTTCCCAGTGGATATTATTTCCTTCCCAGAAATTATAGTTATTGTACTCAAAACGGGTCCATTGTCCTAATTCCATCCAGGGAGAAGTACTGTGTCCTTCATCGGATGTCAGGTCATAACGAAAAGAGAGCCAGCGCATCCAGGTTCCTTCTTTATACAATGCACTATAACAACCATTGATCCCGTGCTGGGCATCGGTTGCTGTTTGCCAGTATAAGTCCACATTTCCCTGATTGGGATTTTCGATATCCAGCAGGCTCGCGCTACAGGACGATAAAAAAGCGACTGCTGCTACTATAAATGTATTTAAATATATTTTTTTCATCTTGTATTATCTTTTAAGTTCAACCATTAAAATGTTAAGTCGAGTCCGACCATAAATGAACGCATGTTCGGAAATTCAAAGGAATCCGTACCTCTATCCCATACATCTGTCCGCACGAAGTCAGGATCCAGTCCTCTGTACTTTGTAATGGTGATCAGGTTGTTACCCGCTGCATAAATACGCAGGTTCTGGATACCCAGATTGCGGATAAACGGTTGTGTGAAGTTATAACCCACCTGAATATTCTTCATCCGGAAGAACGATCCGTTTTCAAGGAAGCGGTCACTTTCTTTTGCATTTCTACCGTCTGCTTTGATAATACGGGGAGTGTCTGAATTCGGATTTACCTGGTAGGGCTCTTCGCCTTTCTTATAACGGATGTAGTTAGAGTCATCCGCATAATAGCGGCCCTGCCACAAAGGCACATTATAAATGTCATTTCCGAACTGTCCGTACCACATCATGGAGAAATCAAAGTTTTTCCACTCAGCATTGAACATCAAAGACAATTGTACATCTGCCCACGGGTTACCCACGATCTGGCGGTCATTGGAAGTAATGTTTCCATCATCGTCTGTATCGATGTAGCGAACATCTCCTAACTGAGGACGTCTTTCGTCGATCAGGATCGGCGTCCCGTTTGAAGTGACATAGTTGTCAATATCAGCCTGTGTACGGAACAAACCATCTGTTTTCAACAGGTAATACATAGACAATGGATTTCCAATTTCCGATTTAGTCAGACCTGAATAATATACATCTTTACCGTAACCCAGATCCAATACTTTATTTTTCAGTGTAGTTACGTTCGCGATCACTCCATAATTTACTTCACCCACTTTGTCTTTCCATCCGGCAGTGAACTCAAAACCGGAGTTCTTCAGACTGGCAGCATTTGCTTTAGGAGCTCCCTCCTGGTTACCGGTAGAGATGGCAATCGGCATATCAGTCAGGACATCTTTTGATTTAGAAACGTAATATTCGGCACTTACATTCAGGCGATAATCCAGGAAGACGGCATCAAAACCCACATTGGTAGTTTCCTTGGTTTCCCAGCGAAGATCATAATTTTTCAGTCTTACCTGTGCGGATGCAGGCTGTAAATTACCACCAATCACAGTGATCATGCTGGTATTTACTGTTGAGAGATAATCCCAGCTATCAATAGCCGCATTTCCTAATTTACCCCAGTTACCACGCAGTTTCAGGTCATTCACCCATTCTACATTAAAGAATTGTTCCTGGGAAATTCTCCAGGCAGCCGAGAAAGATGGGAAAGTACCCCACCGGTTGTCTTTCGCCAGGCGGGACGTACCGTCACGACGGAAGGTAGCTGAAAAATAATATTTATTATCGTAGTTGTAATTCAACCGGCCCAGATAAGAGATCATTGCATTTTCCTGAATATTGTTTGCATTTTGCATATTGCTCTGTCCGGCATCCAATACAGTCAGATATTCCCCATTGAACATCGGGAAGTTCAGACGGGAAGCCCACAGGAATTCACGTTTGTAGTGCTGGTAAGTGGTACCTATTACCGCGTCAATGTGATGTTTACCGAAATCTTTATCAAAATTGATCGTATGTTCAATCAGTTCTGTTAAAGAGTCCGTACGTTCTTTCTGGCTTTCCGGTGCCCGGTACTCCTGGTTTTGTGTCCAGTTCCCTTCACCACGGAACCAGGATTTTCCAAAGAAATGATAGTCAATACCTGCATTCAGTTTGTAGGAAATGTAAGGCAGCGGCTTAAATTGTAACCAGACAGAACCGTTGATACGGTGTAGTTTTTCCTCCTGCCGTTCCAGATTTTCACGGGCAATCGGGTTAACAGCATACGTATCGGCTGTTGCATGTCCGTAACCATATCCACCGGGATTATTTTCATCATATACGGAAATAGTAGGCATCAGACGTACAAAGTCATTGTACGGATTTGTCTGTAACGGATCCGTATTCGTTACTGAATACGACAGGTTTTCACCAAAAGAGAACATGCCTCTTTTACCTTCTGTGTTCACACGGAAACTGAAACGTTCAAACTCATTCCCATAGGAAACCCCTTTGTTTTTGTTATACCCTCCGGAAACGTAATAGCCACCGCTTTCACCTCCACCGGACAGCGCTACATTATAGTCCTGAATAATACCGGTACGTAGCACTTCATCCTGCCAGTTGGTATCATAGTTTGGATGGTTTAACGGATTACGGCCTGCTTCTTTATAAGCGATATCGCTATAATACTTATATTCGGAAGCATCCATCAGGTCAAAGCGTGGACTCCATTCAAATGTTTCTTTTACATTTACACTTACACGCATAGGACCGGATTTTCCTCTTTTAGTTGTGATAATGATTACTCCATTTGCAGCACGTGATCCGTAGATAGCTGCGGCAGAAGCATCTTTCAGGATCTGCATACTTTCAATATCCGCCGGGTTGAAGTTCACACCCGGGTCCATGATCATACCATCCACAATCCATAAAGGTTTGGTATCACTCAGGGTCCCTACCCCACGAATTTCAATAGCAGCGTCCGCTCCGGCACGTCCTGTACTCCGTACGTTCACACCGGTTGCCAATCCCTGCAACTGGTTACCGATGGTACTGGAAGCGCTTTTTTTCATCTGATTGGCATCTACAACCGAAACCGCACCGGTCAGGTCCGCTTTTTTGACTGTCTGATAACCAATAACCACCACTTCTTCCAGCGTTTTATCATCATCTGTCATGACAACGTGTAGCGGCGTCCCGTTAAAAACTCTTTCAATTGTATTCATTCCTACATAGGAAAACACCAGTGTCTGCCCATTCTCTCCTTCAAGTGTAAACCGTCCGTCCAGGTCGGTTACTGTTCCATTTAAGGTTCCTTTTACGACTACATTCACTCCTATTAACGGAAATCCATCCGTATCATTCACGGAGCCGGTAATACTCACTTGTTGTGCCTGTATAGTGAAGGCACACAATACCAGAATTAGAAATAAAAATTTCTTCATCATTTTTATTAGATTTAAATTAGTAATTTGAAATTGTATGGGAATTATAGATTTTAATTTATCGAATTAAAAAACCGGGAGTGACGATGTCAGTGAAGGCGTTCCCCCTTCCACATAGGGCCATCCGTCAGCATCCCATTTTACCTGATCTAACAATAAGACTCTTCCATTCGGGTTGGAAGTATCAATTCCATGGTAGAAGATCCAGTCATTTCCTTTTTTATCCTGCACGATCTCCGAACAGTGGCCGTTACCTACAAAGCGCTCGTTATTACCGGCCACGATCAGATAGCCGTTGTCCATCATATCCCGCCCCTGCGGATCCACATACGGACCAAACAGGGATTCAGAGCGTCCCACCACTAACTGATAGGTACTTCTTACTCCTTCACAACAGCTGCCTACCGAAGCAAACAGATAGTAATAACCACCACGTTTATGGATATAGGTACCTTCAAAAGCCGTACCTGCAATTCTCTTTTTTTCCGCATCCGGCATCAGGAACAGCCCATCTTCACTCAGTTCAATGGCATAGATACCCCGGAAACTACCCCAGAACAGATACTTTTTTCCATCCTCTTCTATATAAAAGGGATCTATGGAGTTCTGAACCTCTATCTCATTGCTACGGAATAATTTCCCCAGATCAGTGAAAGGCCCTTCCGGTTTATCAGCTACGGCCACACCAATCCCACAGGTCCACTCTCCGCCCCAGACAGACATCGAATAGTAAAGTACATATTTGCCATTAATGTAATTGATGTCCGGTGCCCAAAGGCCTCCGTCCTGTTCAAACACAGGACGGGAAGCATTGGTAAATGCAGTACCCACAAACGACCAGTTCACCAGATCCTCAGACCGGTAAATAGGCAGGTTGCGGATATCCTCCGTAGCATATAGATAGAAATATCCGTCTTCTGCCTGGATTATAGTCGGATCAGGCAGACTGGTAGCTATCACTGGATTGGTGTAATAGTCTTTATTGTCCTCACCGGGATCTTTTCCTTCACTGTTTTTATCACAGGAAGAACAGCTAACTATTCCCAGGAGAAGCAGGCAGAAGCATTGGATTCGCATATTCATGGATCTTATTTTCTTTTAGGGTGAAAATAGTTTTCTACACGGTCGGGTGACAACATTTGCCACAAAGAGGCCACCGTCCATCCCGGAGCAAAAATATCGTTATAGAACCCTTTACCGTTTTTACCATAATCCCAGTTGGTATGTTGTACCACCTCAGGATAATAGCCTACTTTACCAATATCAAACATGTGGTCTTTTACCGGCATCAGTTGCAGCATAGAGGTTTTGATCACATCGGAAAAAGCAGAAAAACGCGGTTCATTCCGTTCCTTCGCCAGGAAATCAAGCACCGTTGCAAATTCAAAGATAAAGACATCAATGTGGTTATTTTCCACCGATACATTTCCCCATCCTCTGGAAAGGAAGCCGACATCTCCTAACATCTGGCCCTGTGCAAAAGGTACATCCCACATGTAATACCAGGAAAGACTGAAATAAGCGGCCTCTTTACACAGGTCAATGTAATGTTCACGCTCTTTTCCTTTGGTTACCATAGAGAGGTAATACATAGCTGTAGAAGCATAGAGGGAAGCCTCTTTGTCTTCACAATTGGCATCCAGCGTAGAAGAAAAATAATCTGCTTTTGAAATGAGTTCTTTTTCCAGATACACAGCAGTCTGACGGGCACTTTCCAGATATTTTTTATCCTTGAAATAAGTAAACGCCATCGTTAAAGGCAGAGTAGCTGATGGGGTACTACCACCGGAAGCATCTTTGATCTGTGAATTGTCATCAAATTTGCGGGGAAAACTTCCATCTGTATTCTGCAAAGCAAGGAAGTTGTTCAGGATTGTTTTCATTTTTGCCTCCCATTCCGGGTGTTTGCGTCCCTGGCGTTTTTCATATTCCAGGTAGTTTAACATGGCAAACACTCCTTCCGACTGACGACGGATGCTATAGATGGTCGGTTCCTCCTTGTGGGTATAGTCAATAAATTCACGGAAATAACCATTCGCAGTAAAACCGTGCACCAGATAACTATCAAAAATAGCATTCGCTTTCCGAACCAATTCTTCGTCTCCATGAGCTTCACCATATTCAAGTGCATTGTAGGCATTCAGCAGCACACGTCCTACGAAGCCAACTTCCACAGAACCGGTACTGGCACAATCATCCGTACGCATGTGTACACCTGAGAAATAGTTCAGGTCATATTTGTCTACATAGCTTTCATGGAAGAAGTTAGTCATAATCGCTTTTGCTTCTTCCGGAGTATAAGCGGCAGTCACCGGGACCGGTTTCATCGTGTCATACGAATAGTTCCAGGTATCCGCCACAAAATTAGAATAGTTATCCGCATTTCCTTTGGAAATCACCCAAACGAGTTTCCGGCTTTCTCCTTTAGACAATTTTTCAAATGCCTGTACTTCAGGATCAAGAGTCAATTTACGGATATAGGTTTTAGGGGCTTCATGATATGGAAAACCAAATACCAACATAGAGTTTCCGTTATTGTTCAGAAATCCGGTATAACCGATGGAAGTTTTATCTGTTAAAATGATTTCACCTGCTTTGTGAGTAGTCAGGCTTTCACCAATAAAGTCGTCTATCCGCAACACACGGTAATACTCACCGGAGGTTTCGTTATAAATGCCGGTCAACGGAACACTCAGACGGTCCTCCCGTACCTGCCAGCTGTCACTGGTATGGAAAGAAGGAGCTTCTTCCGGTGAACGAAGGTTTTTACGATACCAGAATCCCGGCATATAAAACAGACAATCAGTATGTTTCATGCCTGTGCTAAAGCTGTTCTCAAAATTAAAACAAACATCTTCCTGTGCCTGAATATTCACAGTCACACGATACGCCTGCTCTGATTCGTCTATTTGCCGGGTAATCCGTACAGGAAGATTTTCCTGTGCAGCTAATACGCCTCCCGCCTGTTCTTTCAGGGAATAGGTAATCGCCGGATTACCGGGAGACTTCAGCACGAGGTTGCTTTGGAGGTTGTCTGTCAGGCCGGCACCAAATACAGATCCCATACTAAGCAATAACGCCAATAA
>JAJQES010000502.1 GCA_021201565.1 Tannerellaceae bacterium | reverse complement strand
TATAAAAATAACAATTTAAAATAAAAAGGATTCAACTCCCCCTTTAGGGGGTTGGGGGTTATGAACGAAGTAAGAATAGATAAATGGATGTGGGCTACCCGCATTTTTAAAACACGGACAATTGCTGTAGAGGCATGTAAGAAAGGACGTGTGATGATCGGTGGTGTGACTGTCAAGCCTTCCCGCATGATCAAAGTGGGAGAGATTGTTCAGGTCCGGAAGCCACCTGTTACTTATTCATTTAAGGTATTGGCATTGACGGAACGGAGGATGGGGGCCAAACTGGTTCCTGACTATCTGGAAAATGTAACTACTCCGGATCAATATGAGATCCTGGAAATGAACCGGATTGCCGGTTTTGTAAACCGTGCGAAAGGATTGGGGCGGCCCACTAAAAAAGACCGCCGGGAACTGGATGAATTCACAGATCCGGGTGAAGTGGACGGCTTTGATTTTGATTTTGACTTTGATTCGGAAGGATAGTCTATTGTTTGTAAAAAAAAATAGTGCGCACTGAAAGCACACACTATCCTTTATATACTATTAATTTGTTTTCTCACTCCCATTCGATTGTTGCCGGGGGTTTTGAACTGATGTCGTAGACTACGCGGTTTACCCCTTTTACTTTGTTAATGATGTCGTTGGACACTTTGGCAAGAAAATCGTAAGGCAGGTGAGCCCAGTCGGCTGTCATCGCATCGGTTGAGGTCACTGCACGGAGGGCAATTGTATTTTCATACGTACGCTCATCGCCCATTACACCTACTGAACGGATCGGCAAGAGAATCGCTCCGGCCTGCCAGATCTGGTCGTATAACCCCCACTCACGCATCAGGCTCATATAAATATCATCAGCCTCCTGTAATATCCGTACTTTCTCAGGAGTAATATCTCCCAGAATGCGAATGCCAAGTCCCGGTCCGGGGAACGGATGGCGTTTAATGAGGTGAGGCATCATCCCTAATTCAGTACCTACCCGGCGTACTTCATCTTTGAACAGCAACCGGAGAGGTTCCACCAGTTTCAGATTCATTTTCTCCGGAAGTCCTCCTACATTATGATGGCTCTTAATGACAGTACCGGTGATAGAAAGGGATTCGATCACATCCGGATAAATGGTACCCTGTCCCAGCCATTTGATATCTTTTAGTTTATGAGCCTCTTCATCAAATACATCGATAAAGCCTTTACCAATGATTTTCCGTTTGGTTTCCGGATCAGTTACGCCGGCCAGTTCTCCGTAGAATCTATCTTTCGCATTGACACCAATTACATTTAGTCCCAGGTGCTCATAGTCTTTCAATACGTTTTCAAACTCGTTTTTACGAAGTAACCCATGGTCTACGAAAATACAGGTCAGGTTTTTACCGATCGCTTTATTCAGCAGTACAGCGGTAACAGATGAATCCACACCTCCGGAAAGGGCCAGGATCACTTTGTCGTCTTTCAGTTGCTCTTTCAACCCGGCTACTGTCGATTCGATAAAAGAGGCTGGTGTCCAGTCTCTGCTGCATCCGCAGATCGTCAGGAAGTTATCTAATAGTTGAGTTCCATCTTTTGTATGGTATACTTCCGGGTGAAATTGTACTCCCCAGGTATCTTCTCCTTCTATACGGTACGCACCAGCTTCTACGTCTTCGGTACTGGCGATAATACGGAATGATTCAGGGAGAACTGTAATGGTGTCTCCGTGTGACATCCAAACCTGTGATCCGGCAGGGATATCTTTTAACAAAGGATCATCCCCGTTGATATAGGTGAGATGTGCCCGCCCGTATTCCCGTGAGTCGGCGTTCTCTACTTTTCCACCGGAAGAGTAAGCCAGGAATTGGGCTCCGTAACAGATACCAAGTACCGGATATTGTTTACGGATATTAGTCAGATCAGTTTTGAACGAATTCGCATCGTTTACTGAATAGGGACTTCCCGAAAGGATCACTCCTTTTACGGTGGGGTCTCCAAATGGAAATTTGTTGTAAGGAACGATCTCACAATAGGTATTCAGCTCTCTGACTCTGCGTCCGATCAGCTGAGTCGTTTGTGAACCGAAGTCAAGAATGATTAATTTCTCGTGCATGCCTCGTATTTGTTTAATTCAGTGGTGCAAAATTACGTAATTCAATTGACAATTGACAACCCGCAATTGACAATTATTCTGAATAAAGCCCAGTTATCTGTAATCAGCCGGATTCAGGAATAAAAAAGGGGTATCTTGATGGTTTTTATAATTTTTAATTGTCAATTATCCATTGTCAATTGTACATTGTCAATTGTTTGTCTATTTTTGCAATATTATTCAGAACGCTTATGAACCCGGAGAAAAACGAAAATAAAGAAATAAATAAACTATCTATCCTTATCGTTGCCATTATTGTATTGGTGTTGATCATAGCCGGAGGAGGATATTATATCCTTCGCCAGAATAAACAAATGGCGGATATGACTGTACTGGCAGAATTGGATAAGGAATTGCTGGAAGATGAATTGAACCAGCTTTCTACTCAGTATGAAGGGTATAAATTTACGATAAGCAATGACTCTTTATTGTCCCTTCTTAATACGGAGCAGGCGAAAGTCCAGCGGTTGCAGGAAGAACTTCGTACGGTTAAATCTACCAATACCCAACGAATCAGTGAACTCAAAAAGGAGTTGGAGACTCTCCGGAAGATCATGCGTGGGTATGTGATCCAGATTGATTCACTGAGCCGGGTGGCCCAGGAACTGGAAATTGCAAAGAAACAGGCGGAAGACCGTGCGAATCGTGCCACCACCACTGCGCAACAACTCGAAAGGGAGAAAAAGGAACTGACGAAGAAGGTAGATATTGCCAGCCAGCTGGATGCCAGTAATATTCAGATAAAACCCTTGAATAATAAAGGGAAAGAGGCCAAACGGATTAAACAGATGGAACAATTCCAGATTACTTTTACATTGGCTAAAAATAATACGGCTTCCGTTGGGGAAAAGACTGTTTATCTTCGTATAATGAAACCGAATGATGAAGTGCTGGTGAAAAACCGCGGAAACGTGTTCTCATTTGAAGGAAAAGAAATTGACTATTCTGTAAAACGTCTGGTGGAATATGACGGGGAAGAGCTTCCGGTAACCATGTATTGGGATATAGAGGAATATCTTTCGCCGGGTACCTACCGGGTGGATATTTTTGCCGACGGGAACCAGATCGGGCGTAGATCCTTTACATTAGATAAATAATAACAAAATGGTTGCTGATGATTGCCTGGACAAATTGTTGGCGGATATACCGGAGGCCCTTGTCCAGAATGAGCAGTTTATTGATGAGCTTAAAGAAAATACCTCCTTTGTCCAGGTAAAAAAAGGAGATTACCTGCTCCGGGCGGGAGACATCTGCCAACATGCCTGGTTTATTAACAAAGGGTTATATATCAATTTATATATTAGTGAAAAGGGACAGGAGAATGTAACCGGATTTTCTTCCGATGTCTATTTCCCTTTCCTTTCGGCTATTGGTTATTTTACACAGTCACCTTCCGATTTTGAAATTAAATCCCTGGAAGAGGGTGAGCTACTTTGTTTTACCCGTTCTTTTATTGATAATCTTTCTCTACGTTATCCTTTATTTGCGCGGTATTATCAGGATGCGATGATGATGATCATTGCCAAACATTACTCTCTGTTTGCTCTGCGCCAATCCTGTAAATCAGAAGAATTTCTTAACTACCTGTATACTCATTATGCCTGGATGGTCAATCGCATTCCGGATAAATACATTGCCTGTTATATGGGCATTAGTAATGAGTGGTATTGCAAATTGAAAAAACGTGTATTAAAATTGAATTAATTCAATTTTGACCACAATATTTACCGTTAATTTTGCGTTTTATAAAAAGGCATGTACTAATAGGCTGAAAAGGTCTGATAAACAAACAGTCAGTTAAGTTTGTTTCTTTAAGTAGGATCTATATTTTTGTACTTTATATTCATATAACGTTTACCGGTCGTAAAAATAAAGAAAGATGAAACGTTTTAATATACTATGGGCACTTTTGGTTTTAGCTATGAATGCATTCTCACAACAAACTCTTACTCTTGAAGAGTGTCGTGATATGGCGATTCTTAATAATAGAGAACTTCAGATAACAGCTACTAAGATCAAAGGAGCGGAGTATCAGAAAAAAGAGGCTTTTACCAATTACTTTCCACAGATTTCAGCTACGGGCGCGTATGTATGGTTAGATACGCAATTGGAGTTGCTCAACTTCGATAAGCTGGGTTCTATCGGTTCCGTTTCTATCAGTTCTATTGTTCCTCAAAGTGTGAAAGACTTTCTGACGTTGGATATTAATGATATCTGGTTGGGAAGTGTCCGTTTGACGCAGCCAGTATTTGCCGGAGGAAAAATTGTAACTTACAATCAAATTGCAAAGTATGCGGAAGAACTGGCCATCTCTATGGATAATCTCACATTACAAAATGTAATATATCTGACGGATCAGACCTATTGGCAGGTCGTATCGGTGGCAAATAAGAAAGAACTGGCCGATGCCTATGTAGAACTGTTGGAGAAAATGAACCGGGATGTACAGGCGATGATCGAGGAAGGAGTCGCCACACAGGCAGACGGGCTTTCTGTACGGGTAAAATTAAATGAGGCTAAGATGGCTCAGACAAAAGCAGAAAACGGCCTGGCTCTTTCCCGTATGTTGCTGGCAAAAATTATTGGTGTGCCGTTGGATAGTGATATACATTTAGTAGATGAACAGGTAGAAAGTGTTCCGGTATCCTTACGACCGGCTACTGCCAGTGTAGAAGAAGCATGGGAAAACCGTCAGGAAATACGGAGCCTGGAACTGGCAACTAAGATATACAAAAAGAGGGAACGGCTGGCATTGGCTGATATGCTACCCACAGTAGGAGTGACCGGTGGTTATACCTCTTATAAGATTGGGGGATTTATGGATGATTTTTCCAGCGGATTCAATGCCGGGGTGATAGTAAGTGTTCCCATCTCAGGCTGGTGGGGTGGTACCTATAAAAGGAACGCGGCCCGTGCGGAGACTCATATCAAAAAATTAGAGTTGTTAGACGCAAAAGAATTGATCGAACTGGAAGTGAATGAATCGGTATATAAGGTAAATGAAGCCAATAAACGACTGATCGCAGCCCGGAGCAATATGGAGAGTGCAGAAGAAAATCTGGAACATGCCCAGTATGGATTTGAAGAAGGAGTGATCACACCGCTGCTGTTAATGGAAGCTCAGACCGCCTGGGTCGCTGCCCGGTCTGAATTAATAGATTCGCAGATCGATGTAAAACTGACCGATGTATACCTGACTAAAGCACTAGGTAAACTGGCACCGGATGAAATACAGTAATAAATATAAAAAACGATATACAAGATGAACGAGAATAAGAAATATTCAATCAGTAACATGGCATTGGCCTTTATTGCTGTGTTGGTCGTTGTCGGATTGGTCGCTCTGGCCGGTTTTTTCTTCCTTTCTCCTCCCGATGAGATTATTTCAGGACAGGCAGAGGCAACTGAAGTACGTATATCCAGTAAAGTGCCGGGCCGTGTATTGATTTACCGGGCGCAGGAAGGAGATAAAGTACGCCGGGGAGATACACTCGTTATTCTGGATATCCCGGATGTGGAAGCCAAACTGGCACAGGCAGAAGCTGCGCGTTCAGCAGCTGAAGCTCAGAGTGAGAAAGCGCACAGGGGAGCCCGTCCGGAGGAGATAGCCGGCGCCTATGAATTATGGCAGAAAGCAAAAGCCGGTGTAGAGATTGCTGAGAAATCTTACAGACGTGTTCAGAATTTGTATGAAAGAGGTGTAGTCTCTGCACAGGCACGGGATGAGGCCGAAGCGAATTATAAATCTATGATCGCGACGGAAAAAGCTGCTCGTTCCCAATATGATCTGGCCATAGACGGTGCCCGCTCAGAAGATAAACAATCCGCTTCTGCCCTGGTACAACAGGCACAGGGAGCAGTCGATGAAGTTGAATCCTATATCAGTGAATCCATCCTGGTAGCTCCTATTGACGGAGAAGTGTCGGAACGTTTCCCGGAACGGGGAGAGTTGGTGGGTACCGGAGCTCCGATCATGAATCTGGTTGATCTCAATGATATGTGGGTGACTTTTAGTGTCCGGGAAGATTTGCTGGAAGATCTGAAAATAGGAACCAAAGTACAGGCTTTCATCCCTGCATTAAATAACCAGTATGTAACTCTGACAGTCTATTACATGAAAGATCTGGGAACGTATGCTGCCTGGAAAGCGACTAAAACGACCGGACAGTATGATACAAAAACATTTGAAGTGAGAGCCCGTCCGGAAGCCCGGATCCCTGACCTGCGTCCGGGAATGTCTGTGATACTGGATAGAAAAGTGAAATAACCGGATGACATTCCGACAAAACATATTAGCTATTGGAGTGGTCGCCAAACGGGAAATTTATCGTTTGGTGAATAAGCCGCTATATTTTATCTGTATGTTGGTGGCTCCTCTGGTCTGTTTTCTGTTTTTTATTTCTTTGATGCATGAAGGGTTGCCTTCCCAGTTGCCCATAGCAGTCGTAGATCTGGATAATAGTACTACCTCCCGGAATCTGGTTCGTCAGTTAGATGCGTTTGAAACAGTCCATGTAACGATGCGTGCCCGCTCTTTTACAGAAGTACGGGTAGAGATGCAAAAGGGAAATATTTATGGCATTTTTTATATTCCGGAGAATTTTGCGAAAGAGGCTTCTACTGGTAAACAACCAAAAATCTCTTATTATACAAATGGAACTTATCTGATCGCAGCTTCACTGCTATACCGGGATATGAAAACGATGTCCGTTTTAGCGGGGGCGGCAGTTGGTTTACAGACCGGATTGGCTCAGGGATATACGGAGGACCAGGTGATGGCCCAGCTTCAACCGATCACCATTGACCAGCATGCGATTGGGAATCCATGGCTGAGTTATTCGATTTATCTGAATAATATTATGTTACCGGGAGTATTGCAATTGATGATCTTCCTGGCTACTGTATTCAGTATCGGGTCGGAAATTAAATATGGAACTGCCCGTGAATGGCTCAGGATGGGAAATGATTCATTGACTGTAAGTCTATTGGGAAAACTATTGCCACAGACTTTCATCTTTACAACTGTTTCTTTTATGCTGTTAGCAGTTTTGTATGGCTTTAACGCTTTTCCATTGAATAGTGGGTGGTGGCCTATGTTGCTGGGGATGTTCCTGTTGGTGATTGCCTCGCAATCGGTAGGGGTACTGATGATAGGAGTTTTACCTACTCCACGTATGGGACTGAGTTTTGCCAGTTTGTTTGGGATGATCTCCTTCTCTATTGTGGGGTTCTCTTTTCCACTGGCCGCTATGGATCCCACCTTACAGGGCCTGGCTAATCTGTTTCCTTTGCGTCATTATTTCCTGATTTATATTGACCAGGCATTAAACGGACGGGACTTTTATTATTCGTGGGTACAATATGCTTCTCTGGCTGCATTCCTGATTTTGCCTTTACTGATCGGACGGAATCTGAAAAAAGCACTTTATTATATTGAGTATATTCCCTAAATACCGGAGCAATGAAAAGAGAATATCGTTTACGCTATATTATAAAGGAAGGGTTTTTTGATACCTTTTATATCTGGAGACAGGAGATGAAGAATATATTCAGTGATAAAGGGGTCTTGATTTTCTTTTTCCTGGTTCCTTTTGTTTATCCTTTGCTCTATTCCTTCATTTACAATAATGAAATGATGCGGAACTCCAAAATGGTGGTGGTAGATCAATCGGATTCATTTCTGAGCCGCGAATTTATCCGTAAAGTAGATGGGACTTCGGATGTGCAGGTAGTTGCTGTGGTGGGTAGCATGGAAGAGGGTAAACGGATGATGGATGAGAAAAAAGCGTATGGGATCCTTTATTTTCCTACTGATTTCAGCAAGAAACTGAATACCGGGCAGCAGGCGACTGTTGGACTATATACGGATATGAGTGCGTTGCTTTTTTACAAAGCCTTTTTACTTGCCACGACAGAGGTTTCACTTGATATGGGGAAAGAGTTACAGAGCCGTTTTCATCCGGCTTCAACCGAACAACTCCAACAGATTACCGTGAACCCGATTCCGTATGAATCCATTAGCCTCTTTAACTCACAGACCGGTTTTGCCAGTTTTCTGGTGCCGGCTATTTTGGTATTGGTGATCCAACAAACCCTGTTATTAGGTATCGGTATGCTGGGAGGTACGGCACGGGAACGGAACCGATTTCATTCACTGGTTCCTATGAATAAACATTTTAGTGGAACTTTGCGGGTAATGTTCGGACGCTCGTTGGCGTATATTCTGATCTACACGTTAGTTTGTATCTGGGTGTTTGCGATTGTACCCCGTCTTTTCTCCCTTCCCCAGGTCGGGCAACCGTGGTCCGTGTTATTATTTTTACTTCCCTATCTTTTTGCCTGTATTTTCTTTTCCATTACCATTTCCGGCTTTCTTACTACCCGTGAGTCCCCGATGATTGTATTGGTATTTACCTCAGTGATCCTTCTGTTTATTTCCGGGGTTTCCTGGCCAAAAGAAAGTATTCCTGTTTTCTGGCGGGCGTTGGGATATTTTTTTCCATCCACTCCCGGTATACAGGGGTTCATCCGTATCAATACCTCAGGAGCTACCCTGAGTGAAGTGGCCAGTGAATACCGTTTATTATGGATCCAGACCGGTATCTATTTTATTACAGCAGCCATGGTATACCGTTTCCAGATCATCCGCAGCCGGAAGATGTTGATCCGGCAATATAATTATATGAAAAATAAGCGGCGACTGTCTACATCTGTTTAAACTAAGCTTTACCACCATTTTACCATATCGTTTTCATACGTGAAAATTCTTTCCTGTTTTCCTTTTGTATGATTATGCAGAAGAAAGAGGGCATTCGTAGGACATGTCTGGAAAGTTAGATAAACCGTTTTTGCAATTTGGCGGCCCAGGGATTGCCAGTTTCCATTTTGCCAGTAAAATAATTCATACTGGTCACCGATTTCTATCAAATTACCATCGCTTCTGGGATAATATATGATTTTGTTGATAGATACCGGTTTACCGAAATCCATTCCAACCCATGCGTTTTTTTCAACCGTATTATAATAAGTCAATGCGTTGCCGTCAAAGACAGTCGCTTTGTTATATTCAGGGTTATCTTCCGGAGCTTCCGGCGTGCCTATTATTTGGCCGGTAAGCGGCTTGTCATTATTCTTTCCATAAAAAAGGATTTCAGCAATGTTTCCGTTTCCGTTATCTGTTGAAAGGAATCTCCAGTAACGAAACTGTTCTTTTAAAAAATCTACATTTATCTCTTCGGAAGTAAGTCCAAATTTTTCGACCGAATGTACAGTAACTGAGTGTTTAAAATCCGGATCATTGGAAGCCTGAAAACAACCGCCTATGATTTTATGTCCGATAGTATAGCTATTGATCATAGCAGGAAATTTTCTTGTCAGTGTCAGAGATTGGGTATGGATAGTGTCAGGTGTTAATACATGTTGTTCTCCCTGAATAGTTAATAGGATGGGATCGGCAATACCTTTCAAACCGGCAGGAGTTTGGATCATAGGTAGGTAAACAATGTCCTTGCCCATGTTTTCAAAAAGGATTTTTTTATTTTTTATTTTACCCCAATGAACCGGAGTCCACTTTTGATTATCAAATACAGCCAGATAAGCATACCGGCTCTGTATGGATTTCCGGAGTGTTACTGAAATATCTTTAGTAGTCATATATTCATCAGTAACATCTTTTAAAAAAGGATATTTGACAAAGGACGGAATATATTTTTCTGTGTTTATAATATTTTTTATTTCTTCATTGTATGCGTAGGTATAACGGAATACTTTTGCCATTTTCAGAGCTTCATGATGAGGCGCCCCCGGTATTCCTCCAAACCAGTCTATGATGGAATGTTTCCCGGAACTTTTCAGGATAATATTCCAGTAGTGTCTTCCATCCTGAAAGGGCCATTGCGGAGTGAAATCTATCATACAGGGGATTCCTTTTGCTCTCATGACAGACGTTATTAGTATGCAGGATTGGTAACAGTCAGCGACCGGGGTTTTTAAAAGGGTATTTAATTGGGTGATCGGATTATGAGACTTGTTGTCTAAACGGATCGTCAGTTCATCTCCCATAGCCTGGCTTACGGTTAAGGCTGCAGTGTAAGTAGAATATTTATAAAGTTCACAATATGAAAGTTGATGTAATTCTCCGTTGTAAGATTCATAAAAATATTCCCGCCAGTTATCCAATACCTGTCCTTCCATTACCTTATAAGGTAAGATATATTCACAGAATGTCTGGAAATCAATTTGCCGGTTCCATTCAGCATCTTCCCAGACTCTAAAAGCCTGGTCAATATTATGGATCAGATATTCAGAAGAAATGATCTGTATATCTTCCTGAAGTTGGGTTGGGAGAGATTGATACTTCTTTAAAAAATCAAAAAAGAAGGATTCCTGTTCTGCCTGCGGGAACTCTTTGTACACTCCGGCAATAGAATCTATTTCAAGATGCATTTTTTTGAAATAGGATGAGTGTTTATAAGAATAGTGTCCCGGCATATGAGAAAGTAAAAAAACAGCTGCTTGTAGTTTTAAGGGTTCGTGTTGATAATGAATGAGTACTTTCTCTACTTCTTCTCTGTTTTCTCCTGCAATGAGTAAGGCCTTTTTGAGATCACTATTTTGTGTACAGGAAAAAATAAAAAATGGGATAAACCATAAATAATATATTTTTTTCATATATAGTTATTCTTTTACATTGGACTATTGGTT
>JAJQES010000169.1 GCA_021201565.1 Tannerellaceae bacterium | reverse complement strand
CGGAAAATATCACCATCCCGTTCAATGGGGAACCTTTATCGGGTCTTCAAATCATGGGGATTCTCGAAACCCGTGCGCTGGATTTTGACCGTCTGATCATCCTCTCAATGAATGAGGGTGTTTTCCCGGCTAAAAAAGCGGCTAATTCATTTATCCCTTATAATCTGCGGCGGGGGTTTGAACTTCCGACTTATGAACATCAGGATAGTATCTGGGCCTATCATTTTTACCGTTTGCTATACCGGACCTCCCATGCCAGTTTTATGTATGACACCCGTAATACCGGCCTGCTTTCGGGTGAGATCAGCCGGTATATTCATCAGTTGCATTATCATTATGAGCAACCGATACAAAATAAACTGGTTGTTTATAATGTCTCCGCTTCCCGGGTAATCCCGCTTGAAATGCAAAAAAACGAGAAGATCCAACAGGCTCTTTCCGCTTTTTATACAGGAGGTACCCGGGCCTTATCAGCCAGTGCTATCAATGTCTACCTGGATTGTCCGCTGAAGTTTTACCTGATGATCATCGAGGATGTACAGGAGGAGGAAGAGGTAAATGAAACGGTTGAAAGTGATGTGTTCGGTAGTATTCTCCATAAAGTACTGGAAGACCTGTATAAACCACTCCGGGGCAGGATGATCATGGCCGATGTGCTGAAACAGATCCGTACTTCGGACGATTTACTGACGGAAACTATCCAGCGGGCGTTTGCAGAGATTTTCTTTAAAACGGAGACCATCCGGCCGCTTACCGGCCGTAACTATCTGATTGGAGAAATGATCCGGAAATATACCAAAAAGGTATTGGAGCGGGATGCGCAATGGACCCCTTTCCGGTATATTGAGTCTGAGAAACGAATGAAAGATATCTTTACTTTGAGTGACGGACGGCAGGTTCAGTTAAAAGGATTTATTGACCGGGTGGATGAAATAGGGGATACGGTCCGTATTATTGACTATAAGAGTGGGGAAGGGATCAGTGATTTTAAAAGCGTAGAGAGTTTATTCAGTAAAGAGGTCCGGGAACGTCCCAAAGCGGTGATGCAGGTCTTTATGTATGCCTGGATGTATTACCGTCAGCTGGAACAGAAAGAAAAACTGATTCAGCCGGGTATCTATTATATGCGTAAGATTTTCTATAATACGTTTGATCCGGATGTGTATTACCGTCTGGAAAGAACAAAAAAGGCTAAAGTGGAGACGTTTACTGATTTTGCAGATCATTTCGAGCGTGAAATGCGAAGTTGTCTGGACGAAATATTTAATCCCGATATACCCTTTATACAGAGCCCAATCAAAAAAGCCTGTATGTATTGTTCCTTTAAAGATATCTGCGGAGTCAAGTAATATACAATTGTCAATTGTACATTGTCAATTGTCAATTACTAAAAGAGCAATCCTAAGGAAAAGCTCATTACATTGATCCGTTTATTGATCTCTATGTCCTGTAATAAAGCTGATTCGGATGGATTCAGGTTACGGAAATCAGTATCCATCCGGTTCAACCCGAATTCATACTTAAAGTCAAAAAACAACCGCCAGATACTTACCCCTACACCGGTTACAATGTTTACATCAAAATTGCGGCCATCGGCACTAAAGCTGTTCCGGGAATTAGTGAAATTGAAGGTATAATCCGTTTTATAGTTGTATTTGATCTGTGGCCCGGCCATCAGGCTTAATCCGTAAGGACCTTCTTTGATAATTTTATATCCCAACAATACAGGGATTTCGATGGATTTAAAAGTCATATCAAGAACTTCAGTGGTAGAAGTTACCGGGGTTACATTCTCTCCTTCGGTAGGGAAGGAGAAACGAAGTTCGGATGAAGAGTGATGCCACGAGATACTGGGTTGAAGGAAGAAATGGTCTATATTGATCCGGCCAAACAGGGACGCCGTATAACCTACCCGGTATTGCATCTGGATATTTTCAGCCGACCTTCCGTCTATAATCAGTGAATTAATAACCGGAAGAGATGATTTTAAACCGATCGTCGCCCCGAAGTTAAATATTTTGTTCTCAATCAGGAACGTCCGGCTTTGAGCAGATACCACCAGGCAACTCCACAAAACAGTTATCAACAGAATACTTTTTCTCATTGTCCTATTTTTTCTTTCTCACAGACCAGCCAAATTTACCGATCATTTCTCCCAGTCCGTAATACTTTCCGTGACTATACGCCAGCAAACCGGCCCGTTGCATATCGAAGGCTCCTGTTTCCGGATCCAGATAGGTCTCATCTGCCTGTACGTTTACCACATCAGCGATGAACATATCATGGCTACCCAATGCCATGACTTCCCTGACCCGGCACTCAATACAAAGGGGACACTCCTCAATAGTCGGCGCGTTCACCACCCGGCTTTTACCTGGTGTCAATCCCATTTTCTCATATTTATTGTGATCTTTCCCCGAATTGACTCCGCACCAATCAGTCGCAAACGCCAGCTTTTCGGTGGTGAGGTTGATCACAAACTCCATATTTTTCATCAGGATTGGATAAGAGTAACGCTCCGGCCGGATGGAAATATAACACATCGGTGGATTGGTACAGATCGTACCCACCCAACTGGCCGTGATAATATTATATTCCGGCGGTTCACTTCCGCAACTGATCATCACCGCCGGCAGCGGATACACCATCGTCCCCGGTTTCCAGTCAACTTTCATACTTTTGGTAGTTGGTAGTTGGTAGTTGGTAGTTAGTAGAAACCCACTTTGTCCGTTTTATGTTTTTTATTTTTACTAAGTGAGCAACGCAAACGTACTACCAACTACCACCTACTAACTACTATTTTATAACTATATCCTCTTTCAGGATCTTGCGTTCGCAATAGCGGCAACGGATGGTGCCTTTTTCTTTGTCAATCACATCAAAACGGGTAACCATCGGTTCGTTGTTTGTGATGCATTTGGGATTATTACACTTTACGATGCCGGTGATCTCTTCGGGAAGTTCTACTTTCTTTTTTTCGACTACCTCATAATCCCGGATGATATTCAGTACTACATTCGGAGCAATCAGCGCAATCCGGTTGATCTCATTCTCTTCAAAGAATTTATCCGAAATTTTGATCATTCCTTTGCTCTCCATCTTTTTACTCTGGAGGTTGTTCCCGATGGTAATGGTATTATCCATTCCTTCCAGTTCCAGCAGAGAGGCCACTTTAAATAGTTGTGCGGGGGGAATATGGTCGATAGAAGTTCCGTTTTCCAGCGCGGCTACCTGTAATTCTTTTTTCTTTTCGGGTGACATACGTTCGATCAAATTAAATGGTTTAAACCTAATACTTCACAAATGATGGCCTCACGGGCGAACAGTCCGTTGCGGGCCTGCTGGATATAATAGGCCTGTGGGCTGTCGTCCACATCGTAAGCGATCTCATTTACGCGGGGTAGCGGATGGAGGATCCGGAGATTTTCCCGGCTGTTTTCCAACATCTTTCTGCGAAGAATGTAAACATTTTTCACTTTCTCGTACTCTTCCAGATCGGTGAAGCGTTCCCGTTGAACGCGGGTCATATACAGGATATCGCTCTGGTTGATGATCTCCTCCGTAAAATCTTTGTGTTCCGTATATTGAATTCCCAGTTTGTCACATAGATGTTTTTGTTCGTCCGGCATGCGGAGTTCTTCGGGCGCAACGAAATGAAAAGTCGGATTGAAATGCGACATCCCGACGATCAGTGAATGAACGGTACGTCCGTATTTCAGGTCTCCTACCAACGTGATGGTCAGGTTTTCGAGTGTTCCCTGGGTTTGCAGGATAGAGTACATATCCAGTAAAGTCTGGGAAGGGTGTTGGTTCGCACCATCGCCGGCGTTTACAATAGGAATACCGGTTACTTCCGAGGCATATTTGGCTGCTCCTTCCAGGTGATGGCGCATGATAATGAGATCCGCGTAATTGCTGACCATCAGGATGGTATCTTTCAATGTTTCCCCTTTGGATGAACTGGTGGTAGAGGCATCCTGAAAACCGATAACCCGTCCTCCCAGGCGGTTGACCGCGGTTTCAAAACTAAGCCGCGTCCGCGTGGAAGGCTCGAAGAAAAGTGTAGCAGCCACTTTCCCTTCCAGAATGTTCCTGTTCGGATTTTCTTCAAATTTTCCGGCGTTTTCCAGAATACGAAGGATGTCTTCTCTGGAACATTGATCAATTGATACTAAACTTTTGCTTTTCATTTTCTATGTGTACTTACTTATATTTGCAAACAAATATAAGCAATTGACAATTGACAATTGACAATTGACAATTTAAAAAAGCAAATCTCTTCGTTTTTTAATGGTCAATTGTCCCTTATCCATTGTCAATTAATTGAGGTAATCCCTTACTGCTTTTGGCAGATAGAAGGTGTCGTTTTTATCTACATACACGATAACAGAGTTAAGCCGTATCTCTTCCGTACCCTTTTTTCCGGTTGTTACTATATTGGTATAGGGATGGATGTTGAGTTGTTTCTTCTTATGGATGACTACCAGTACAGGATGACCTTCTTTAGAGGGTTGAATCTCATATTTATAGCCGGCGAATACATCTGTATGACGGGCGAAGTTTTGCTCATTTAACTCTTCCAGTTTACCGTGGATGCCAAACAGGGCACACAGGTATTCATTGAGTTCGATATTGGTATGGAAGCCCACCGGAATATCTCCCTCCGGATGATAGGCTGCCAGAAATACTTCTTCTCCGGTATGTCCTCCGGTGGTAAACCCGATACAGGTTTTAGAAGTGATCAGGCGTGACATAAAGGAAGTCAGAGAACCACTATACAAAGAGGGCTCAATCCCTTCATCGCTTCTTTCGCCGGCGGGGATCGGACTGTTACGATAGTCCTTATGGTTGCAAAGGGCTTTTAACTCCTGTTCGTTGAGTTCAAACCCGGCATATTCCCGGAACATTTCCTGTACTTGTTCGTAAGGGATCTGGTTTACTTTCCGGCCCAGCCCCTGGGCTGTTAATTTAAAAAGAGAGAGGGAATGAAACAACTGCTCTTTTGACAGGCGGTCATATCCCCCGCAACGGCCTACTCCCAGGCTGATCCCGCTGTTCCCGTGGTCCGGAACAATAATAACGGCTGTTTCCCCGTTCCGGCGGGCAAACTCTAAGGCGGCTCCACAGGCCCGGTCAAAAGCCAGAAAGTCTGTTGTCATTCCGACCGGATCATTGGAGTGAGCGGCCCAATCCACTTTACTCCCTTCTACCATCAGGAAGAAGCCGTTTTCATGTTGAGACAACTTTTCGATGGCTTTGCGGGTCATCTCTTCGAGGGAAGGTTGTTCGTTGGGATCCCGGTCCAGGTCATAAGACATTTCGTTTTCACCAAACAGGGCCCACATTTTAGGATTGTTGTCAGTCCGCATGCCTTGCAGATTATCTTTATAGATACTGTATCCGTTAGAACGCAGATACTCTTCACTCTCTTCCGGAAGATGTTTTACACCACCTCCGATCACTACGGCCAGATCATTATGAGCCATTTGTGGCGCGATCCATTCATATTTTCCCCGGTTGTAGCTATGCGCTGCACAATCTGCCGGAGTCGCGTGCGGAAACTCACAGGTAAAGACCAATCCGGCTGCTTTGCCTTTCAGAATCTTTGCAGCCTCCAGTACAGTCGTCAGCGGTTGGTAGGCCCGGTCCGGGTCCATAGGGTAAATATCGTTTTCCGGGTCTGCCACCGGGTAGGTCGAAACATAGCCTGTCAGACTGGGTACTCCGGTCATATAGCAGGAGGTAGTCGGGGCCGAATCACCGATCGGTGCGTTCGAGGAATGGGTCAATACCGTTCCACACAGGTAGGGGTCCATATACAACTTCGGTTGATCCGGGTGCTGATACCACTGCAGCCATCTGGCAATAGACACGGTTGCCAGGGATGTACCGTCCGGTATCATCAGGATCACGTTTTTTACAGGCCGGACATTTTCCGGTTCAATTGCTCTCACCGGCACAAATATCCACACCAGGAGAATTAAAAAGACAACTGTTTTTTTCATGATATAGTTTTTTTAGTAGTTAGTAGTTAGTAGTTAGTAGAACGTTCGCTTTGCTCACTTAGTAGAAATAAAATACAAAACGAGCAAAGCGGATTTCTACTAAACGAACGGAGTGAGTGTACTACCAACTACTAACTACTCATGATTAATATAATTCAATAATTTCTTCTTTAAAAATCGTTAGTTTTTCCAGTCCGGTATCTGTGACCAGATAGCTGTTTTCAATCCCTACGGCACCGATACCCGGAATCACGAATTTGGGTTCCAGGGCAAATACCATATTAGGTTGTAACACCTCTTTGGAACGGGGGGTCAGCACCGGTAATTCATTGATCTGGATCCCGATGCCATGTCCTACGAATTTAGCCTGTTGTTTGGTACCCATAAAGTAAGGCGACAGCCCTTCCCGTCCGGCTATTTCAGCCGCCAGGTTGTATAGTTCTGCGCAGGGAGTACCCGGTTGGGCCGTTTCCTCAATACGGTGTTCAATTTCCAGGGCTGTCTGGTGGGCTTTATAAGCAAATCCGGACAGTTTCCCAATAGAGAACACACGGGTCATATCGGTAATATAAGCCGTATAATTTCCAGCCATGTCCACCATCACAGCAGTCCCGTCTTTCAGGATCGTACCGTTGGCACCGATCGGTAAGGAAGGGTTGGGGCCTCCTCCTCCCAATGCGAAGTCAAACGGCGAGGGGCATTCGGCATTCTCTCCGGCCAGTACACTACCCATGTAAATATCCATATTGGCCCCAAAAGAACGAAACAATCCGATGGAGCCGTTTTTACGCATCCGTTGTTCTATCTCGTACTGGAATTCCAGATCGGTCATGCCGGGCCGGAAGCAGGAAGGGATTTCCGCATACGTTTCCGTGTGTTTTTTTGCGGAAATACGGAATTGACCGATTTCCCACGGTGTTTTAATGGAGCGTACAGACCGTAACAGAGCGGTGGCATTCCCAATCTCTTTAGGTTGGAACACTTTTTGGATCCGCATGAATTCATTGTATACGATCTCATCCCCTTCAAGTAACAGTTTCTCCGGCATTTTTAATCCTCTTTCCGCAAAGAGTTCCGGCAATTGTTCCGGTTTGCGGATATAGATTACCTGTTCGCCTTCCAGTCCGTTAGGGCGCCTGATGAAAAACCAGGGATCGCCTTCTGCGGGCAGATAAAAATACCCGTTGAAAATGTGTCCGGTTGTATAATAAAGATTTACATCCACACTCAGCAGGCATCCGTCTGCCTGCATTTGCTGCATTGCTTTTTGTATCCGGTCCCATTTGAGTCGCAGGTCACCGGCCAGTTCCGTTTGTATCATTGTTTGATGAATCGAAAATTTGATTGTTCGCATCAAATTTACAAGTTTATCTTGTAAAAACCGTTCTGTTAGCATGAAAATACTATTTCAAATCTTCTATATTTGCGGATTAAAATCAACTTATGGAAAAGGTAGAATATTTTCCTCTGGTAGATGAACAGGGACAGACAATAGGAAAGGCAACCCGGCAGGAGTGCCATAGCGGAACGAAATGGTTGCATCCGGTCGTTCATCTCCATGTCTTTAATGCGGCGGGTGAGTTGTATCTGCAAAAGCGGGCTATATGGAAAGATATCCAGCCGGGTAAATGGGACACGGCTGTGGGGGGACATGTGGATTATGGAGAACGGGTGGAAGAGGCGTTGAAGCGAGAGACCCGGGAGGAGTTAGGGATCACCTCATTTGAACCGGTCTATATTACTTCGTATGTCTTTGAATCGGAAATTGAAAAAGAACTGGTAAATGCTTTCCGGACTGTTTATACAGGAGCTATTTACCCTTGCGAAGAGGAGATAGAAGAGGGAGGTTTCTGGTCCATACAGGAAATCGAAGAAAACCTCGGCAAAGGCATTTTTACCCCCAATTTTGAAAATGAATACCGGAAGATTTTACAAAAACAAAGCAATTAATACTTCTCCATTTTCTATACTTCAAAATTATAACTTACAGATAAGAGAAGTAAAAAGAGGAATTGTCAATAGTCAATTGTTCATTTTCCGGTAAAAAAGTCTGCGGAACGCAAAAAAAAAGCCCTGCGGAACGCAAAAAAAAGCCCTGCGGAATGTGAAAAAAAAGCCTGCGGAATGTGAAAAAAAGCCCTGCGGAACGTTGGCGGAAACTTTTTAGCGGCGGGAGCGACCGGTTGTATACAGGTCCGGCATAAAACCGTAGGTGTAAATGTGTTATAAAACAAATGGATAGCCGTTCTGTAGTCATTTTTATCTTTTATCTTTGTACCCTTAATCAACCTTAAAATACGGAACCTTATGACACAAAGCGAATTTCTCGGAAAACTACACACTATTAAAAAGTTCCATTCAGTTAGCCCGATTCAACAACTCCTGTTTCATGAACTGGTTTATAAATGCTTTACTAAAAGATGGGCTAAACAGTTCACCTGGCCGGCCCGGAAACTATGCCGGGAATTACAGATTTCACCCCGCGCTTTGGTAGATGCACGGGCCCGGTTGGTTGAACTCCGGCTCATCAGTTTTACCCAGGAAAAAAAAGGAGACAGAGGACTCTATTCTTTATTTCCTGTGATCGAAGATGACACAGAGGAGAAAACAGAAAAAAAACAGGTAGAGGGACATGCAAATTCTGCACAGGAGTTGTGCAAAATATGCACTGGTACCGATGCAAATTTTGCATCACATAATAAGAATAATAATATATTATATATTAATAAAAACTATATAAAAGAGAGTGAGAGTGATTGGGAGATAAAAAATAAGAGAAAAGAGAAAGAAGAAAAAACACTCTTTGAAGAGTTTCACCGTATGTATCCCGGGATCAAACGGGGAGTGGAAACTGAGTTTGAACATTTCCGGAAAACACATCCGGATTACTTTGTGGTGCTTCCCCTCCTCCTGCCGGGTATCAAAAAACGCATTTCCTGGGTCAGTCAACAGCAAAGCCAGGGGCTATTCGCTCCTCAATATCCTATGCTGCAAACCTGGATCAATGAGCGAAGATGGGAAGAAGAAACCCCAAGAGTCTATTATGAGTAAGGTCAGGTTCGGTTTGGAAGAGTGATGCCCTTCGTCCGGTAATCGAAAAAACACCCTTGTTCCCCGCTTTCAAGCCTGTGTAAAAACTAAATTATAAAATCGAAAAAGTTACGATTTGTAAGTTAAACAATCCCTGCAAGGGATTAAGAAATAGCCCAGGGTCGAGCGCAGCGAATACCCTGGGTCCACTTTGTCATATAAAGAGTGATAAAACCTGCTCTTATGCGGTCCCCGCTTTCGCGGGGAACAAGGGTGTTGGTTTGATGGCTGATTTTACTCATCCAGGTTGGGGTTGTTGGTTGTTTCGGTGTCCGGGATGACGAAGTTGTAGTAGGGATCGTTAGTCCTGAATTCCCGCTCGCTGGAGATGCGGGTGGTGGTGTGTCCCTGTACAGTGATATTGACTCCGTTGATTGTCAGTTTAGTTTCCGGATAACTTTTCCGTTCGACGGATTTTTGTCTCCGTTTGATGTCTGATAGGCCAAATCCTTCTCCGAACAATTCTTTTCTACGTTCAATCAGAATCTCTTCTATCAATTCCTCTTTGGTCAGCGTAGACAGGTCCGGCGTGAGGGCTCCCCGCTGGTTGCGGAGTTCGTTCAGCTTTTCAATGGCTTTTGCCGGTTCATTCAGTTCAGCGTATGCTTCGGCTTCGATCAATACCTGTTCGGCTTTTCTCATCAGTACAATGTCTCCCGTCAGATCGGAACGGAACAGGAATTTTTTGTACATCAACCCTCCTTTAAACCGGGAGGTATCCCATTCAAACAGTTGGTACCGGATGTCCTGTTCGTCAAAGAACTCTTTAAACCAGGGATCGGCCATGAAACTATAATAATAGGAAGAGGAGGAAGATACATCCCGGAAATGGAATGAATAGCTGGCGGTAGCCTGGTCTTTTTGCTGCCCGTGTCCCCAGATCCATTCACTATTATTGTTTTCATTGAATCCCTGTACATACTCATCCCGTGTCATCCAGCTATACCCGGTGTGTGCCAGGGCGGCATATTCCTGTGCTTTTTTCCATTCTTCTTTCTGCAGGTAGAGACGCGCCAGCAGACCGGCTACTACCTGTTGGTCAAACTGATATTTGTGATTCCGTGTATAGCCTTCCAACTGTTCATACCCATCCAGCAAATCTTCTTCGGCCCGGTCATATACGGCGCTGAGTTTGCTCTTTGCTTTTCCTTCGGTCGATGAATTAGTCGGTTCGGTATACACCGGTACGGTTGCATATTCGGGATCATAGGCATAGGCGGGGGCATAGAATGTAGCCAGGTTCAGGTAGATATATCCACGCAATGCTTTGGCCTGTGCTTTGATTCTTTGCTTTTCGGACTCATCTCCTTCTACCTCATCAATGTAGTGGATGATGTTGTTTGTATTATCAATTGTTTTATAGGCAAATGTCCATACCGCGCTTACCGATGTGGCGGTGTTACTGTTCATATTGGTATACTGGTAATGGGCCAGGTAGCCGTATTTACCCGGTTGCAGGGCGGCATCATTTGCCATGGCATCGCTGGCAAGCAGGACACAACTCCATCCCGGATTCTGATAGGTGGAATAGGTATCAAACAGGTAAGACCAGGTTCCGTTGAGTACATATTCTACGTTTTCCACATCACTAAAGGCATAGTCTTTATCGACATATTCGGTCGGTATGGTGTCAAGATCGCAGGAGTAGAACAGAAGTCCTGCGAACAGGAGGGTGATATATTTTATTTTTTTCATTTTTAAGAACTGCTTTATGATTAAACTTTAT
>JAJQES010000057.1 GCA_021201565.1 Tannerellaceae bacterium | reverse complement strand
AATCTTACCCATCACTTAAAACTTGTGTATATGAAGGAAATTATTGCTGTTTTAACCCAGAAAGGAGCCCTGAGTAAAGGAATCCAGGAAAACACGACAGTCAATTTATTTGAGTTGGAGAATGAAAAAGTGAAAGGGGTAGAATCGATTAGTCTGGAAAATACGGAAACACTGTATGTTTCTTTATTTATGGCCTTGAAAAAGGTAAGCCGGATTTATGCGGAGACTATCAATCAGGAACTCACTCATCTTCTTTCCGTAATAGGAATCACTATAAAATGTAAAGAAGATCTGGAGGATGACTCATTTATAAAGCAATTTGTATTTGAATAACTTAAAAAGAGGATGTTAAAACAAACATCCTCTTCTTTTTTTATCTTCCTCCAACCTGTTTACTAACCGGTTCCTAAAAAGGGTGCATCCTTTTTGAGGAAACGACGCACCCATTTTGGAAAGAGAATGCGTCGTTTTTTGAAAAAAACAGGTAGATTCCTTGGAAATGATAAAACATGTCGTATCTTTGGGGTGTATTAATTCACTATTACACCAATAAGATATGATTAGTATTAAGAATTTATCATTTTATTATCAACCTAAACGGCCTGTATTTGAGCATGTATCTTTTGAGATGAATACTGGAATTTACGGGCTGTTAGGTGAAAATGGGGTTGGAAAGACGACTCTGTTACATATTATAAGCGGATTACGCTTTCCTAAAAAAGGGACGTGTGAGGTATTTGGAATTCCTTCTTATAAAAGAGATCCGGACATACTGAAACAGGTGTTTTTCCTGCCGGAGGAGTTCCAGGCACCTGCTGTCAGCCTGTTTGAACTGGCTAAATACAACGGGGAATTTTATAGCAGGTATAGTTATGACCAGTTAAAGAAATACCTGGAGGAACTGGAGGTAGATGGAACCCGTAAAATAACGGAATTATCTACGGGTCAAAAGAAAAAGGCGTATCTGGCGTATGGTCTTTCTTTAAATACTCCCATCACGCTGCTGGATGAACCGACCAATGGGTTGGATATCCCTTCTAAATCACAATTCAGGAAGCTCTTGTCTATGGCCGGTTCGGAAGAGAAATGTATTATTATCTCGACTCACCAGGTACGTGACCTGAGCCAGATGATTGATCCGATCATTATTCTGGACCAGAATAGTGTGTTACTGAACCAGTCTGTAAAAAACATCACGTCCAAACTGATCTTTAAGCATACGGCTACGGTTCCGGAAAACGCGTTGTTCTCGGAACAGACTCTGGAAGGGTATCTTTCTGTTTGTCCCAATACGGAACAGAAGGAGAGCACTCTCAATATCGAAGCTCTTTTCAATGCTGTGGTAAAGAACAAAGCATTCATCAAAGATTTGTTTAACTCTTAAATTGTACACACGATGAATTCTATATTCAATTTCAACCGGTTTATAAATTACTTAAAAAGGGATATAAGCCTTTCTAAAGGACAGTATATTTACCTGTTTGCCATCCTGTTAGGAGCGTATGTGATCGCTTTGGTGATGTATCTTTTGTTTAACGTTTCATTTGTCATGTTGGCGAAAATGGTTTTAATAGGCTCCATTGTCTTCGGTCCTTCGCTGCTGGAAAAGACGATAACCAAATACAATGGCATCCTGGAATTTACGTTTCCGGTATCCAGCCTGGAACGGTTCCTGACCCTGTTCGTGAAATATGTTGTACTCCTTCCCCTGGCCGGGCTGGGAAGTTATTATCTGCTCACATTCGTTATTGAGCTGTTGAATACCGGACGGTTAGACAAGTTTGTAGAGGAAATGTCTATGCAGTGGATCGGATTCAAACAGGTGTATGTGATGTTCGGATTCCAATCTATCTTCCTGTTGGGCTATCTTTCGTTTGAAAGACATCCTTTCCTGAAAACGGTTCTGAGCTGTATTGTCTTTACGATTGCCTTCGCCATTTTGTCCGGTATCTTTATCATGCCGCGTTTGTTTCAGCTAATGACGAATCCCGGTATGATACAGGAAGCATTTAATGTTGAAAATATGGTGAATGTGACGACTTTCGCGTCTGCTGTGAAAGAGGTATGCAAATATTTTATCATGTTCCTTTTTCCTGTGGGACTATGGATTGTTGGGTTCTTCAAAATACGTGAAAAAGAAATTTAAGAGTATGGACTTTAAAGAAGATAAACCCATCTATCTCCAGATCGTCGATTTCTGTTTTCGCAAGATGGTCACCGGAGAATGGAAAGAAGAAGAGCGTATCCCTTCTGTCAGGGAGCTGGGCACTCTGTTACAGGTGAACCCTAATACAGCGATGCGTTCTTATGAATACATGCAGGTGGAAGGCATTATTTACCTGAAACGGGGCATGGGGTATTATGTGTGTACAGGTGCACAGGAGATCATACGTGAGATCCAGCGGAACGAGTTTTTTGAAACGACTCTTCCGGACACATTCGACAGAATGAAACTATTGGGCATCGGTATAGAGGAAATAGTAGTAAAATATAAATCGTTAAATAAGTAGGGTATGAAAAAATATGCAAATAAAATCTTGCTGGCTTATCTGGCCATTTCTCTCATCCTGGGTATATTAAGCGTAGTTGCTATGAATGGCATGATAGCAGGGACGATGATAACTCCTTCCTGATAAACGGAGGGGACTAAAAGCCCGTTATATGTTCCCCGCACAGGCGGGAACCGCATAAGAACAGAGGATAGTTACAACATAAAAAGTGATAAAACCTGTTTTCATGCGATCCCCGCCTGCGCGGGGAATAGAGGGTAAGGGAATTCTGTGTTCTCTTCTCTCATTTAAAATAGCGTTCTGTTATTTCCATCCGAACGGTTGTTTCAACTGTGGATTTAAAACAGTTTGTTTTCTATCAACCGGCAGGTAGTAGTAAGTCGGGTTTACCCACTGGCGGTTGTTGTCACGCTGGGAGGTAAAAGCAATATGCCCGGAGGTACCGTTTGTCAGATAGAAACCATCTTCCAGATAATATTTGGAAATGTTTTCCCTCTCTTCTGTGGGTAAATGGGCAATAGGACCCCAATCATCCGCGCTTGCCAGGATCGCCAGGTCATATTTTCCGTCACCGGTCATGTCATAAGCGCCTAAGGCCGGGATATACATACCGTATTGAGGGAACGCAAACCGTTCGCCAACACCCCAACGTTTCAGGTCATCCTGGCGCAACCCTTCACAGGCCAGCTCTACCCGCCTTTCACGGCGGATCTCTAACAGTACGCCTTTGGTTGAACCACTCACATTCGGATAGGCAGCTTCCAGCACCGGATCAATATTTGCATTGGCGGTTGCCAGGGAAAGCGGAGGCATTTCGACCCGTTTACGGATCAGGTTGATGGTATTATCCAGATCTGCCTGGGTAATGGTGCCCTTCTCCGCCAGTGCTTCCGCATAGATCAATAACACTTCTGCATAGCGGTAGACAGGCAGTGAAGTAAAGTTCATCCCCCACCCTTTCCGCAAACTTTCGTTTTTAGGGAAGAATTTCAACTGGTCATACCCACCCAGTTTCGGGCCGGGAATATAGGGGTTACTGTTAGGACTCTCGGTAAAGCCCGGATAAGAAATAATTTCCCGGAGCCGGGGGTCGCGTTCTTCAAAGATTTCCACGAATGTTTTTTTGTCATAGCCGGGAACAGAAGTAAAGGGTGTTCCGTCTTTCATCAGGAAAGTTTCCATAAGGTCACGGCTCAGGCCGGAATAGTGTCCCAGGACAATATGGGTATTGTTGGCCACTCCTAATCCGACATCTGCCGCTATCGTAAGGATAATTTCCGGGTTGGAGGTGAGTTTCTCCGAACAGAACAGATCCCCGTAATCCGTAGCCGAACTACCATACAACCGGAATGTTCCTTCTTTCATAATCTCTTCACACGCCCAGATGGCTTTCTCTATAAAAAACATATAATCGTTCTGAAGCCCTAACTCGCTATGGTATTTCCGGTAGGTACCTTCGTGAAGTGCAGTCCGTGTCATTAACGTAAGAGCCGCCGCGCGGGTGATACGGGTCCGTTGTCCCAGATCTGTCGTAATGTGGTCTACTGCAAACTGCAGATCCTTCATGACAGAGTCCACAACAAGCACCCGGGAGTCAGCCGCCTTATAAAGCGATTGCTCATCAATATCCAGCGCAGTATTATACCAGGGTACATCGGAATACATTTTTACTTTGTCGTAATAGAAACGGGCACGGAAGAAGCGGGCAATTCCTACATAGTTATTAATCACTTCCGGGCCGGCAACTACTTCATCCAGGTTGGTCAGAAAATAATTAATGGAACGTAACTTTGACCATTCTGACGTAGTCCATTTATTCACATTTGCAGAGGAAATGTTCCCGATAATCACCTGGTCCATAATATCCGGGTCCGCGTTGGTAAAAGAGATATTATCTGATCCCAGGTCACGGTAAACGGCTGACATCATGCTATCATAAAATCCATTTACATACGTCTCCATGTCTTTGTCATTCTGAAAGTATTCACCATCCGGAATAGACGTATGGGGTGATCTGTCAAGAAAATCCGTATCACACGCTGTTAACCCGAGGCACAATAAAAGGGTGACCGCGATATATTTTTTCATCTTATTCATTTTATATAGTAACACAATCATAGCATATCATTAAAATGTCAGGTTCATACCTAAAGAGTAGGTACGTTGCATAGGATACACCCCACTATTAAATCCGGAATAGTTGGTGATCACTTCCGGGTCCAGGTTCTCATCCAGCCAACTAAGTGTACAAAGGTTTTCCGCACTGAAATAGAAACGGAGTGAAGAGACTCTCAGTTTATTTACGGCAGACTGTGGTAAGGTATATCCGACTGTCAGGTTCTTAAACCGCAGATAGGCTGCATTCTGTAAATACTTTGTCTGGGGAGCGGCTAATTCCATTCCCTCATCTTCCGCGATATAGGCTTTTACACGGGGGAAATAGGCATCCGGGTTTTCGGGTGTCCAGTGATCCATGTTCAATTTTGTAACATTTGTCCAGGGTTGTGCGTAAATACCCCAGAAGTAGATACTGGCTGCTTCCGGATACCAATCGCGTTTTCCGACTCCCTGGAAGAACATACGCACATCAAACCCTTTCCATGCGCCGGCCAGTTCAAAACTATACGGGAAACGGATCTCACTGTTTCCTATAATTACTCTGTCTCCCGGATTATCTACGGTATTATCCCCTTTGGTGATTTTGTTATCTCCGTTCAGGTCTTTGTATTTCAGGTCACCGACAAGGAATACATATCCCACGTCGTCAGTTCCGATTGCACTCTGGTCAAGTGCGTCCAGTTCGGCCTGCGAAGAAAAATATCCGTCATTGATGAAGCCCCAGATCTCACCGATCCGCTGTCCTTCATAATAATCGCTCAAACTACGGGTCGGATTATCGAATTTAGTGATCCATGATTTATAGTCCGCAATCATAAACTTAACGGACCAGTCAAACGGAGAATTCATGAGGGTAAACCGGTCGCGGTAGCTGGCTGTGATCTCCCATCCTTTTGTTTTCAGGTCGGCCGCGTTTGTTTTCGGCTCGGTGGCTCCGAAAACGGCCGGTAATTCTTTACTACGGGTCAACATATCGTTGGTGTAGCGGGTATATTTGTCAAAAGAAAACATGAATTTATTCCGGAACAAACTCATATCAAATCCTACATTGACTGTACTCACGGTTTCCCACGTCAGGTTTTTGGCTACTACACCAGGTTGTTTTACCGCAGTTGGTTTATCTCCTTCCACTACATAATTGATTACAGAGGAGGAAAGGCTGGCAATAGACGGATAGTAAATGGGATTGCCATTATCATCCAGTAATACCTGGTTACCGAGTGAACCATAGGAAGCCCGTAGTTTCAGGTTGGACAGATTTAATACCTCATTCACATTGGACATAAATTGTTCCTGGGACAACACCCATGCCAGAGAGCCGGAAGGGAAGAATCCCCATCTGTCTCCTTTCGGGAAACGGGAAGAACCATCATACCGTCCGTTGAACTCTACAATGTATTTATCATCATAGATATAGTTCACACGTCCGAAATAGCCTTCCAGTGCCAGTTCATTCCAGGTGTTGGAAGCGGTCGCGTTTCCGGTCGCCAGATTGATTTCCGGCAATGCGGAGGTAATCAGGTTCACTTTACGGGTATTATACGTCCGGTAGCTTGAATACTCCCGGTTGTAACCGGCCATCACATTCAGGTAATGCTTTTTATCGAATGTTTTGGTAAAGTTGCTATAGACATTATATACATTCAACTGGTCTTCCTGTGCCCGCAACTCTGCATACGAATTGCTTTCTCCTTCCCGGATACTGTATTGGATGGGCTGGTCCGGGCCGGTAAGCAACCGGCAATACATAGCGGTCACGGTTGAAGTTGGTCCTGCGGAAGTTAACATCGGCATTCAGCTTCCAGACATCTTTGACCAGGTCAAACTCTGTGTTAACCGAAACCTGTGTCTGGTTGATCCGGTCTTCCCGGCGTCCGCCTTCCTGCAAAGCTCCCAGGGTAGCAGCACCATCCTGTGTCCAGGTCCCATCGGGATTCTTAGGCACACTATTGATGGGTGTCCGGTTGATGTTCCAGATAAAATAACCATCCAGGAAGGAAGGAGAGTCATAATTGCTATTGGTAAAAGAGATGTTGGTACCTACTTTCCACCAGTCAGCCAGTTTGTAACCGGCATTTCCACGAAAATTATACCGTTTCATGATGTCATTTCCATAGCGGAGCATCCCATCCTGTTTATAATACTGGGCGGAAACGAAATAAGATAATTTATCGGTCCGATTGGAGATATTGAGATTGGCTGTATAAGTTCCCGCGTTGTTTTTATAGGCTTCACTCTGCCAGTCTGTTTCACCGAAGTAAGCCCAGGCGTTTGAATTTTCGGGATCAATAATAATCCGGTCCAGGTTTGGGTTTTGCTGCAACTTACGTGCATATTCTATTTGTGCTTCACTAAAAATGGCGGATAAGGGGGTGCGGGCGGCATTCTTCATTTCCATAACCGTCACCAGGTCAGTTTCTATTTCCGGATAGAGTCCTTTTGTCCGGACGGCATAGTTTCCGCTGAAATTAATGGTTAATTTATCGTTTTTAGCTTTTTTGGTGGTAATCAATATCACCCCGTAGGCTGCACGCGAACCATAAATAGCGGCTGCTGAAGCATCCTTCAATACGGAGATATTTTCTATGTCATCCGGATTCATCCGGGCCAGTTCAGCTGACGTTACAGGTACGTTATCTACGAGGATAAAGGCCTCCCCACCATTAATAGAAGTAAATCCACGAATGTTGATCCCGGGGGCGTCGTCTGCACGACCGCTTCCCGCCGCGATATTGAGGTTGGAGGCCATCCCCTGTAAAGCGGTGTTTACATTGGATACGGGACGGCTTTCCAGCGCTTTGGAGGAAATGGCATCTACCGCGCCGGACAGGTTTACTTTCTTTTGTACCCCATATCCTATAACAATCACTTCATCCAGGGTTTCGGAATCCTCTTCTAAAACAATATTCAATGAACTCCGTCCATTCAGGGGAATAGCCTGCCGTATATATCCGACATACGATACTACCAGAACAGCATCCGGTGCAATATTATTCAGGGAAAATTCTCCATCCAGATTGGTGATGGTTCCTGCTGTTGTTCCTTCCACATATACATTTACTCCAATCAGTTCTTCTCCACGGTGATCGGTTATTGTTCCGTTTACCGCGATCCGGCTTTCCTGTTGACGGATAGGTTCCGGCGGAGTCTGTTGCACATACGCCTCCGTGTGAGCTGATAACAGACTACCAGGTCCGAAGATCAGAAAAATACAAATAGTTTGGACAAAAAAACTCCTCTTAAGGCTGAATGTCTCAGTCTTTTTCATACATTTGTACGTTTTAAGATATTAAAAAATCAGATTAAAAAAATTCTCTAACCGGATAATATTGACCGTATTATCCGGTTTTTTCATAATGGTAAAATGAATTTGTGTTTTTTACATATGCAGTTATTTTACAATTAATACTCTCTTATTAGTTGACGTATCAGTTTCGTATTTCAGCGCAAGCGAGAAACAAATTTTATCCCGGATACAAAGAAAAACGTGCTATGTTCCCCGAGAAAGCGGGGAACACATGTGAAATATCCCGCTTCACCGGGAAGAGCAGGTTTTACCACTCTTTTATATGTAACTCAGGCTGGTTCTTATGCGATCCCCGCCTTCGCAGGGAAGGGGGTCTGGTCTTTTTTCAATTCTTCCGGACCCTTCTGGTTTGACCTGATCTAACCGGATGCAAAAATAGAGAGAAGAGATAACAGGGAGATGAAGGGAATATTACAGAATAATGACAAAGATAAAAACAAAATACAATGTTCCGGGCACGACTGAGAACAGAAGTCTTCCGTCCGGATGATAATTATTTCTTTTTCAAATCAGGCAGGAACCAGGTAATTAACCCCAGCAAAGGCATCAAAGCACAGACATGGTAGACTGCTATAATGCCATAGGTATCTGCCATCTTCCCTAATACGGCTGAGGCAATTCCCGCCACCCCAAACGCCAGGCCAAAAAAGAGCCCGGAAATCAGCCCTAACTTGTAAGGCAATAACTCCTGGGCATAGACCAGGATAGCCGGGAAAGCGGAAGAGAGGATCAGTCCGACACAAAAACTCAGCACCACTGTACCGGTTAACCCGGCATAGGGCATACAGAGGGCAAACGGTGCCGCGCCCAGGATAGAGGCCCAGATCACATATTTGCGGCCCACCTTATCGCCAATCGGTCCACCTGCCAACGTCCCGATCGCAGTGGCCACCAGGAAGACAAAAAGGAGAATCTGGGAAGTTGCAACCGACACGCCAAACTTTTCAATCAGGTAAAAGGTATAGTAACTGGTCAGGCTCGCCATGTAAATGTATTTGGAAAAGATAAGCATCAGCAAAATAAACAGTGACCAGACCGTTTTATTCAAAGGAAGCGGTGATTCGCGGCGTACCGCGGCCTGTGACTGGTGGGTTTTATAATAATTGAGCTTCTTCTTATACCATTGGCAGATAGGAATGGTAATCAGGATAGACACAAAAGAGAGGATAGAAAAGAAGGCAATGTTCTGGCGTCCATAGGCAGCGACAAAGAAAGCGACCAGCAAAGGGCCTAACGATCCTCCGAGGTTTCCCCCTACCTGGAACAGCGACTGGGCCAGTCCTCTTTTTCCTCCGGATGCCAGCGAGGTCAGGCGGGAGGCTTCCGGATGAAGAACCGAAGAACCGACTCCTACCAGAAACACTGAAAACAGAATCCAGGGCAACGCATCTGCAAAAGCCAGGCTCAGTAATCCGGCCATCGTGAAGGTCATTCCCATCGGCAGGCTCCAGGCAAAGGGCCGCTTATCGAACCAGAGTCCCAGGACCGGCTGGAACACGGAAGCAGACATCTGATACACCAGTGTGATCAGGCCGATCTGTCCGAAACTGATCATCAGGTCTTCTTTGATTAACGGATAAACGGCTGATACAACGGATTGTAGCGCGTCATTTATACAATGGATAAGACTCAGTAAAATCAGGATACGGAACGCTGTTCCGGTAGGCATAGAGCTGTCTTGTTCTTTCATCTCTCAAATTTTGGGCGCAAAGTTAAGATTTAATTTGTTTCCGCAACCAAAAATCACCGTTTCCGGTTATAAGCAAAAAGAAGATATCTCTATGAGTAAATTTTTTGAAGAGTTCAAAGCCTTTGCTATGCGGGGCAATGTGATAGACCTGGCCGTAGGTGTTGTCATTGGCGGTGCTTTCAATAACATTGTCAATTCCCTGGTAGGCGACCTGATCATGCCTGCCGTAGGAATTCTGTTAGGCGGGGTAAATTTTACCGGCTTCAAAGTGATCCTGCGGCATGCGAAAGTAGAAGGGGGACAAATCGTCAGCCCGGAAGTTGCCCTCAATTACGGAAATTTTATTCAGGTCGTATTGAATTTTATCATTGTGGCTTTTGCCATCTTCCTGTTGGTCAAAGGGATCAATTCCCTACATAAGAAGAAAGCCGAAGAACCGGCAGCAGTACCCGATGATGTGAAACTGCTTACTGAAATCCGTGACCTGTTAAAAGAAAAAGAGGAACCCGTCCCAAATCAGAAATAAGAATTAAAACACGGAGACACAGAGACAGGAAGGAATATATTTTAATTAAATAAATTCCGTGTCCCCGTTTTTGTTCTTTTATTTTCCTCTTTTATTAGTTAAATTTGAAATAGAGCCTGTTTGTTACATTTGGGGTAGTCCCAGACTTCTCCCGTGATGGCATCATTGTATTCTTTTTGCCAGATGCCCAGGGCTCCTCCCTTCATGCCCGGTTGATTTCCGGATCTTTACCGTAACACCTCCGGCGGATAACAGGTAATGCGAGGTATCTTCCTGTACCCTCTGTTTGTTAAAAGCAAATATACACTTTTTATTCTAATTCGATACACCTCCCCTTCCCGCGCTTCCGGTATCTCAATTCAACGGGATACCGGAGTCGATCCATCCGCCCCGGTATCTCAATGAATCGGGATACTGAGCTCAACGAATGGAGATACCGGAACGGATGGATGGAGATACCGGAAGCAAGCTGGCACGCTGGCGCGGATCTCCGTATCCGTGCCCATACAAACATCCTGTGTTCCCCGCGAAAGCGGGGACCGCACAAGAAAAGACTTTATCATTTTTTATATTGTAACTATCATCAGTGTTAATGCGGTCCCCGGTCAGGCCGGGGAACAAGATGGTTTTATTTAATCACTAAGGCACGGATCCGAAGATCCGCGCCAGCGTGCCAGCTTGCTTCCGGTATCTCCATCCATCCGTTCCGGT
>JAJQES010000397.1 GCA_021201565.1 Tannerellaceae bacterium | reverse complement strand
TCCCTATTCTATGTTTATTCATTTATTTATTGCTTAACTTTGCCGTTTAAACAATGCTTTGTGAAGCAAATAATCAGATGACTATCATATTAAAGAAGAAAATACTGATCTCTTTCTGGATACTTTATTTTATAGCCCTGGTAGGCGGGATCTTTCTTTTTACGGCAATTGCATGCGGATGGATTGGCTATATGCCTACCGTAGACCAGTTAGAGAACCCTATTGATAAATATGCCTCTCAGATCATATCGTCTGATGGCAAAACGTATGGACGGTTTGCCTTGCAGGGGGATAATCGTTTGCATGTGAGTTACCAGGACCTTTCCCCGGACCTGGTGAATGCGCTGATTGCGACTGAAGATGCCCGGTTTACGGAACATAGTGGCATTGATGTATATGCATTATCACGTGCCTTTATAAAAACCGGTTTGTTGCGCGATAAATCAGCCGGAGGGGGAAGTACTATTTCCCAACAGTTGGCTAAACAACTCTTTTCGCCCCGGGCTGACCGCAAGCTGGAACGTATTTTTCAGAAACCGATTGAATGGGTGATCGCAGTTAAACTGGAACGTTTGTACACGAAAGAGGAAATTATTAACCTGTATCTGAATAAGTTTGATTTTGTGTATGATGCTGTTGGCATACAATCTGCTTCGCGCCTCTATTTCAATACGACCCCAAAAAATCTTACGACGGAACAGGCCGCGATGTTGGTAGGTATGGCAAAAAATCCGAATTATTACAATCCGCTGCGGAATAAGGAACGGGCAAAAGGACGCCGGAATACGGTTTTCGGCCAGATGGAAAAGTATGGCTATCTGACCTCTGAACAGGCTGATTCTCTTTCCCGATTGCCTCTGCAGACTCAATATACACGTATAGAAAAAGATATTACGGCTCCTTATTTCCGGGAATATCTGCGTACGATGTTGACGGCTGCCAAACCGGACCGTAGCAAATATCCGGACTGGCGGCAGGGGCAATTTGTAGAGGATTCGATCGCCTGGGAAACAAATCCACTGTATGGCTGGTGCGCTAAGAATAAGAACAGTGAGGGGAAGAACTACAACATCTATACGGATGGATTGAAAATCTATACGACTCTTGACAGCCGTATGCAGAAATATGCTGAAGAGGCTGTACGGGAACACATTGGGGGCAAGGTACAGCCTGCTTTTGACAAGGAGAAGAAAGGGCAGTCCACTGCTCCTTTTTCCCGGAGTTTTTCTACGGAGGAAGTCCGGAAGTTTATGCTTTCAGCCATGCAGCAAACGGACCGGTATAAAGAACTGAAAGCCCGGGGGCTTAAAGAGGAGGAGATCCTCGCTGCTTTTCAGGAACCGGAAGAGATGAGGTTGTTTAGCTGGAATGGCCCGGTGGATACGATTATGTCTCCCTGGGATTCTATCAGATATAATAAAAGCCTGTTACGGACCGGTTTTATGGCAATGGATCCTCATAACGGCCATGTGAAAGCCTATATCGGAGGGATTGACCATGGAACTTTTAAATATGATGGGGTGACCATGGGGCGCAGACAGGTAGGGTCTACCATGAAGCCGTTTGTGTATTCATTGGCTATGCTGGAAGGGATCAGTCCCTGTGACGGCATGATTCACCAACCCCAGTATCTGCGTTCGGAAAGCGGTGAACCGTGGAGCCCTAAAAACGCCAGTGATGCTAAGCTGGGTGAGTGGGTGTCTATTCAATGGGGGTTACAAAATTCTTCCAACTGGGTGACTGCCTATCTGATGAGTAAACTTTCTCCTCATTCGCTGGTACGTTTGGTGCGTTCCTTTGGTTTGCGTGGAGAGCTGGACCCGGTTTTACCGATGGCACTCGGAACCCCCAGCGTATCTGTAAGTGAAATGGTCAGTGGCTATACTGTGTTTGCGAACCGGGGGATACAAACCGAACCGGTGTATGTGACACGTATAGAGGATACATACGGGAATACGATCGCCTCTTTTACTCCCCGGATGAATGATGTATTGCCGGAAGAAGCTTCTTTTAAAATGCTCAGTATGTTGCAGTCGGTGATTGATGGAGGAACCGGGGGACGGATCCGTTATACGTATGGGATTACCGCACCTATGGGGGGAAAAACCGGAACGACACAGAACAATGCCGATGGCTGGTTTATTGGTTTTACCCCTTCTCTGGTGGCAGGTTGCTGGGTGGGGGGCGAAGATCCTTCTGTCCGGTTTGACAGTACACGTGAAGGGCAGGGAGCCAGTACGGCTCTGCCGGTATATGCCTTATTTATGAAAAAGATATACGCAGATAAAACCCTCTCTTATTCGCACCAGGAACAGTTTGATATTCCTGAGGAGTATGCGGACCCGTGCAACGGACATCCTCTCCGTAACCACGGAGAGGAGCCTGTGCAAAGCGGCGGTATTGATAAAATGTTTGAGTAAATTTACCGGGTGGCTTTCCATGTACGGTAGCCACCGGAAAGATTGTACACGTTTTTATACCTGTTTTGTGTGAGGATCCGGTATGCCAGATACCCTCTCTGGCCAACAGCACAGACGAGGATAATCCGTTTGTCCCGGGGGATTTCTGCAAGCCGTTCCCTGATCTGGTCGTGAGGAATATTAATGGATCCCGGAATAGATCCTGTCCGGAACTCTTCCGGACTACGCACATCAATGAGAAGTGTCTTTTTATCCGGTTCACCGGTGATCTGCCGCCAGTGAATGGTTTTCATTTTTCCACTCAGAATATTCTCTGCTACATATCCGGCAATGTTGACCGGATCTTTGGCTGAAGAATAGGGGGGAGCATAGGCATGTTCGATCGTAACCAGATCATGGACTGTCCCTCCGTTCCGGATCACCTGTGCAAACAGGTCTATCCGTTTATCCACGCCTTCCGTACCAATCACCTGGGCTCCCCACAAATGGCCGTTGACGGGTGAGAACAGGATTTTGACGGACAGTCGGCCGGCTTTGGGATAATAGCCTGCATGGGAATTGGAATGGGTAAAGGAGGAGATATACGGAATGTTCTCCCGGATCAGTAATTTTGCATTGGCGCCGGTAGTCGCTACAGTCAGGTCAAAGACTTTGGCGATAGAGGTCCCGATAGATCCTGCATAGATTTCCTGGTTTCCGGATACGATGTTATTGGCTACGATACGGGCTTGTTTGTTTGCCGGTCCTGCCAGGGGAATAAGTCCCGGCTTCCCGGTCGCCAGGTTGAGCACTTCGGCGGCATCGCCCAGTGCGTAGATTGAGCTGTCCGAAGTTTGTAGATAGAGGTTTACAGCAATGCCTCCGGCCGGGCCAATCGTAAGTCCGGCCTCTTTGGCTAAACTTATCTCCGGTCTGACACCGATACTTAACAAAACCATTTCGGTGTTTAGCTTCTTCCCGCTTTTCAGGCAAACAGTTATACCTGCTTCCGTTTCCTCAAACCGTTCCACTCCATCTTCCAGTATCAACTGGACACCATGTTCAGGCAGGTGTTGGTGTACCAGGCAGGCCATAGAATAATCCAGCGGTGGCATCACCTGGTTTGCCATTTCTACGACTGCCACCTGTAAGCCTGTACGTCGCAGGTTTTCAGCCATTTCCAGACCGATAAATCCACCGCCTATTACCACAGCGCTGGTCGTTCCTCCACGAGTCACTATGCTTTTCAGCCGGTCGGTATCCGGAATATTCCGCAACGTAAAGATACGGGAACTTTCGATACCCGGGATAGGGGGACGGACCGGCTCAGCTCCGGGAGAAAGGACCAGTTTGTCATACTCTTCCGTATAGGTGGTTTGGGTATCAGTGTACATGACTGTTACCTCTTTTGTTTTGGGATGGATTGCGACGACTTCCTGCGCTGTCCGGACATCAATGTTGAATTCTTTCATAAACTGCTCGGGTGATTGCAGGAAGAGTGCTTCCCGTTTAGAGATCACGTTTCCGATATAATAAGGCAACCCACAATTTGCATACGAAATATAGTTACCTTTTTCAAAAATAATGATGCTGGCATTTTCATCCAGTCTTCGTAACCGTGCCGCAACTGTTGCACCTCCGGCTACACCTCCGATAATCAGATATTTCATAACAGGACATTGACGTAAAGTTATAAATCTTTGTTAGTTAGTTTTGTCTTTAAGACGTTGTTCCTAAAGATAGCTATTTATTTTAAAATACCATTTCCTGAACTGTTTTCTTTTTCAAAAAGTTTATGCCGGTGGCCTGGAATTACGTATAGAGCATATAGAGTTCGCTACTTAAAAATAACTGTCTGCTTCTCAATAAATATTAAACCTTTATATAATCCGGAAACTAACCTTTTCTCTTTTTGTTCCTTATTATACACTTTCCGGGATACCGGGAGGAATGATGATTGTATAAACTTTATAAAGAAGTAGAATTATGTTAGGAAATGATAAAGATCAGAGATGTCAATCTGAATTTTTCGATTTTTTTGTAGAACAGTTGAAGGAGTGTTACTGGATGGAACAGCAACTGACCAAAGCATTGCCGAAAATGCAGAAGGCTTCTACCAGTCCTCAACTGGCAGCGGCATTTGAGAAACATACCCGTGAGACACTGGACCAGATCACTGTGTTGGATACTGTGTTTGATTTACTGGGCATTGAAGCAGACGAGAAAAAAAGTGATGCGATGGCCGGACTGATCAAAGAAGCTGAAAAGGTGATCAGTGATACAGAGAAAGACTCTTTTACAAGGGATGCCGGTTTGATTCTGGCTGGTCAGCGGGTAGAACATTATGAAATCGCGATGTATGGAACCTTGCGTATTTTTGCAGGTGACCTGAATAATGAGGAGGTAAAAGATTTATTAACTCAGATTCTGAACATCGAAAAAGCAACGGATGTATCATTAACTATCCTTGCGGAAGATTCAGTGAACGCCCTGGCCGCAGCTGAGTAATCTTAATTAAGTAGTTAGTAGTTAGTAGTTGGTAGTTAGTAGTACACTCGCTTTGCTCGTTTAGTAGAAAGTAAAGTATATGAAAGACCTTGTTCCCGCACTTGATGCGGGACCGCACCAGAACAGGCGTTAGTTACAATTAATAGTTGAAAAAGTACGTTCTGGTGCGGTCCCCGATCAAGTCGGGGAACAAGGTCTGTTTTTTTATCTCCGGAACGAAGTGAATAAGAAACAAAGCCAGTCTGCTACTAACTACTAACTACTAAAATTTAAACCCTACCTGTATGTAAGCCCATTGGGGAAATTTGATGTCAGTATCATTCACTCCTTTTACAACTTTGGTGGTATGGGTTGTGAAATAGGCACTCCAGCCGCCCTGAATGGCTACCTGTGGGGCCAGTTGGTAGTCAATGGTGAGATCAAATTCCGAACCCAACCCTTTTTTATCAATAGCCACATGTTCTTTTACCAGGGAAAAGGAGTGGAACGTTCCGTTTATTTTTAAGGCCCGGAGAGGTCGGACGGTTACACCGGCATAGATATCCCAGAGACCTTGTACAGGAGGGTTTTTCCAGTATTCCATAGAGCCATTGAAGTTATGGTTAGAACCATACAGTTTGTTGAACGTATGGCTATAGCCGGGAGCCAGATCGTTGCGGGAACCTGAATAGTAATCTACTCCAGCCAGGACAGCTACGGAGGGCCGTATAGTGTAGTCAGCCCGTAACGCCAGTAAAGACGCATTCAACTTGTTTTGTTTATTGTCACGTCCGAACTGGTAGTAGGCTGTGGCATATACAGAGAAAGGACTGTTTTTCTCTTTCAACAGGATATTCCCTCCCAGAGTATTCCGGTAATGCCGGTAGAAATCTTCTCCCTCTGCATGTTCATACTGGAAACTTTCATTGACATACACCGGAGTGATATTTACAATGCCGGCCTGTTTGGAAAGCCAGAATAACAACAGGGATTTATAGGATTTATCCACGTCATACAGACGCTCAAACTTATTGTCTCCCGGATTGTTCCATCCGCCTACTAAGTTAATACGAAGATCATCCGTATGATAATCCAGCAAAAGAACATCGTGCGCATTCCCGGTATTACTCCAGTTGGAAGCGGAGAACAGACGCTTATCGTCATATTCCAGGATCTGGCGGCCTAACCGGGCAGAGAATGTTCCGGTAAAGGCATACTCTCCCCAGGCTTCATAAAGTCCGGTGGTATTGGTTGCCAGAGTGCCCGGGGCTACTGATCCAAAGGTCCGTGTATCCTGTACGGTTACTTTGGCTATGACTTTTTCCTGAGAGTAGATCACATTCAACCGGCTACGTAAAACAGTGACAAATGCCCTATTCTGCTCTTCCGTGAGAGGTGCTTCGGTTCCACTGTTTAATTCACTGCGTGAACGTACTTCACCCTCTATTTTAACCTGTGAGTATGCGTTGGTAAAGACAATAGCCGATACCAACAAGATAAATATCCTGTTTTTCATATTGAAACCTGATTATTACATCAACCCTCTGATTTCCTGAAGAGGAGGAAACAAATAGGGGGTAATGCTTAATTTTTATGATTAGTTTATGATTAGTTTGTTCATCCGGAGCGTTAACTGAATTCTCCGCTGAGATACTGTTTAGTCAATTCATGTTCAGGATGATTGAAGAGTTGTTCGGCCGGTCCCTCTTCAATCACTTCCCCCAGATACATAAAGACTACATGGTCGGCAATGCGAAGAGCCTGCCGGAGAGTATGAGTGACCAGAATGATCCCGTATTGTTCACGTAACCGCATAAACAGTTTTTCAATGTGTTTACTTGAAACCGGGTCGAGGGCGGAGGTCGCTTCGTCGCCCAGGATGAACTGAGGTTCTACTGCCAGTCCGCGGGCCAGGCAGAGGCGTTGTTGCTGGCCGATAGACAGGGCCGCTGCCGGAGCATTTAACCGGTGTTGTACCTCTTCCCATAAACCTGCGGCTTTGAGTTGTTTTTCTACGATCGCATTCAGCTCTTTCTTTTTGCGGATTCCCTGGAGCCGTACCCCAAAAGCAATGTTGTCATAAATGGACATCGGAAGGGGGGTGGGACGTTGGGACAGGAGACCCAGTTTCTTACGGATATGAGTTATCTCTGTTTTGGAATCGTAGATGTTTTCTCCGTCTACCATCACGCTGCCTTCAATTTTTACGCCTTCTGTATTATCCAGTAACCGGTTAATACTTTTCAGCAACGTGGTTTTACCACAGCCGGATGGCCCGATGATACAGGTGATCTTTTTATCCGGAATGGTTAGGTTGATATTTTTGAGTATCTGTGTCCCTTTGATGGACAGGTTTAAATGGCGGATTTCGATATCCGGATTTCGTTGGGCCAGGTTAAATACCCGTCTTTCATTTTCATCCTGTTTATCTTTCTTTTCATCATTCTGACGGGAGAAATAACCGAATGCACTCCGGAAAAATTTTAATGCTTCAGACATATTAGGTTTGTTTTTAAATCTTATTTTTTGAGAAATATCTCATGATCAGTCTACCCGATATACTTAAGACCAATACGATCAGTGTCAGGAGCAGGGCAGCGGCATAGGCTCTGTCCCGTACCTCCGGTGAAGGACTGCTTAACTGGAAAAAGATGGATAACGGCAGGGTAGCCGCCGGTTGATTGAGAGAAGTTGGTATACTATCAGTAAACCCGGCAGTAAACATGACTCCTGCTGCGTCTCCTATGGCACGCCCGATAGATAACAGCGTGGCTGTGGCAATTCCCGGTGCGATCTGGTGCAGGACTACACGAATGGTTTCCCAACGGGTGGCCCCCAGTGAGAAAGTTGCATCCAAAAGATCTTTAGGGATTTGTGAGGCTACCTCATCCATGGAACGGATCATGATCGGAATGATCAGCAAGGTAATGACAATGATCCCGCCCAACAGAGAAGTCCGTAAACCCAGTGCAATCATAATGGTAAACCCAAAAGCACCATATACAATAGAGGGAATGCCATATAATACATCAAATGCCAGACGGATGAAATAGGCGATCTTTGAATTTTTCTTCAGATAGATATTGCTGTAAAATACGATCGGTATACTAATGACCAATCCCAGAATCGTGGAAGCTCCCACGATATAGAGTGATCCTATGATGGCATTCAGAACTCCTCCTTCACCTCCGATATAGAATCCTCCGCTGGGAAGTGTTGTGATCATTTCCCAGTTTAATGCGGGCAGACCATATTTGATGATTGTCCACAGGATACTGCCCAGAAATGCAATGACAATAAAGGTGGAGAGCAACATCAGAAAATTAAAAAAGCGTTCCTGTATAAATTTTGCTTTCATAAAATGATTAGTTAGTTGTTTGTCCGGACAGGTTCTTTTACCGGATGGCAAACCGGGATTCTACTCGTTGGAGAAGGACCCGTGATCCGGCGTTGAACAGGAATATCACAAAGAAAAGGATGAACGCTGCAAACATCAGGGCCGATTCATAAATCGGGATGGATAACATCTCTCCATAATTGTTTGCAATCAAAGCGGGCAATGGATAACAACTGTCGAAGATGCTTTCCGGAAGTATGGCTACATTTCCACAAACCATCAGCACGGCAATCGTTTCACCCAGGGCCCGGGATACAGCCAGTACCACCGCGGCAATAATACCTGGAGCTGCTTTCCGCAGGACGATCTTGTAGGAGGTCTGCCATTTGGTCGCTCCCAGGGAATAGGCAGCCTCCCTGAATTCGTTGGGTATCACAGAAAAGATCTCAACGAAAAGACTAACTAACAGGGGAATGATCATGACTCCCATCACAAGTCCTCCGGCCAATACGGAATATCCGCTTGTATATTCTACAAAATGAGGTCCGATCCGGTCTGCTATAAAAGGGACAATCAGCAGCGTGCCCCACACTCCATAAATAACGGAAGGAATTCCGGCCAGGATGTCCAATACGGGAAAAATAAATCGTTTTACCCAGGGGCGGGCGTTTTCTGTCAGGAAGATCCCGGTTAACAGGGAAACCGGTAAGGCAATCACAATGCTGAGCAAAGTGATACATACGGTACCTACAATGTAGGGCAGAAAGCCGAATTGTCCCTCGTTGGGTTTCCAGACAGAAGAGGAGATGAGTTCCCAGAGCGAATTGGCCGCGATGACATCCCGGGATTTATACCAGAGTCCTACTCCCATGAGTAGGAGGATCAACAGAGAAAACCCTGTCAATCCGATCATGGAAATATGCGCCACTTTGTCTTTTAGGACACGGGTCCGGATCAGTTGCTCTTGTTTAGCCATTCCAACTGTTTTTGGATTGTTTCATCTGATAATGAGATATACCCTACTTCTGTTACATATTTCTGGCCATCTGTCAGGATGTAGCGCAGAAATTCTTTTATGACTTCATTTGTGGGTAATCCGTTGGACACCAGATAAAGGTCCCGCGATGGAGGAGAGGGGAATTTACCGTCGGAAATTGCTTTCATCAGGCTATTGATATCATCGTAGAAATCTTCATCCGGCGTGATCTTTCCATCGTTATTAATATCCAGAGGCAATACCGCCAGTCCTGCGTAAGGACGTTTGGTCTTCTGGTCATATACATACGCGATGTTGTTCATGCCGATCCCCACTTTGTCGCGTTGTACGGCAGCCGCTATTCCGGGATCTCCAAATACCCCTGTACCACTCAGGTCTTCCTGCTTTTTGCCAAACCAGGCAGCCCAGGTTTCAGCAGCACCACAAGCGTCTGAACGGGTGAAGACATGGACGGGTACTTTGCTGTTTGTGCCGGTCACTTCGCCCCAGGTTTTGATTTCATTGTTCCAGAGTTTGGCTGCTACTGACTGTTTCAATCCTGTTTTTTTCAGTTCATTGTACAGAGGATTACCAGTATTGATGGTGGGCACTACGGCATCTTTTACCACCCCGAAAGCAACCGCTCCTTTTTTTACCTCTTCTTCGTAGATTTCACGGGACACCATTCCCAGATCTACTACTTTTGCCAGTGCGTCGGTCATTCCTTTTCCGGCTCCGCCGCCGGACACGTCAATGCGTACTTTGGGGTGAATCTTCCTGAATTCTTCCGCCCATTTCACGGCCATGGGATAAAGTGCAAATGCTCCTGAAAGAGAGATTTCACCTGACAGCTCCCGGGTCTGTCCGTATACCCGTCCCTGTAATAATAAAAGTGCAACAAGTAAAAGTGCAATTTTTGACCTATTCAATCTTTTTGCTTTATTCATAAGACTTACTATTTTAATTTTTCATTTGTAAAAGTTTCTTATTGTCGACATTGCAAAGATAGATAAATATTAAAATGCCTAACAATACCAACTTTGTGGGATATTTCTACCATTCAGGAGGTTATGTCAAAACCAAACACTGGATTATAGCGGCAAGTAAGGAGGTAGTATGGAAAATATATTGAAAAAGTGTAAATAAAAAGGTAACGTTTCGGACGAATAAATTCATGGATTGGGAGAATGTTTTCAGGTGAAAACTTTTTTCTATATTTGGTACTCAATACCAGTAATAAACATTTAATTAAACAACAGGAAAAGGTGATGAAAAAATTGAGAGATTGGATTGCAGAACATCCGGAGTATTTAGGATATGTGTTTCTGGTTGCCGGGGCAATTGCTTTGTATGCAGCTATTGTAGACGCGGAATGGTTATTTGGCAGTACGGATGAGAGTATTACGTATTCCGGTTCCCGGCAATTCATGTCTATTGACGGATTAGTTGATTTTTTTGGCAGGAAACCGGCCCGTTACATTGTCGGGTTCTGTTCTGTGCTTTTTATGCTGGGGGGTGCAATATGGGTTTATTGGAAGGTGTTTTATACTGCGTAAACTTTTATAATACGGCCCCAGTAATTGCCGGCACAGATTAAATATAATTTGGAGGGGTTTTGTCTTTTTGTCAATTAAACTTTGTCTGGCGGCTGTTTTCCGGGGATTCATA
>JAJQES010000088.1 GCA_021201565.1 Tannerellaceae bacterium | reverse complement strand
CGTATATATAACAAGAGAATATTTTAGTTAGTTCTTGATTGACTCTAAAAAAAACTTAATTTGTCGTATTCATCACAAGTAAAGCTGTATCTGTATGAAAAAGCATTTTCCGTGCAATGCTTGGATTGAAGAGCCGTGCAAAGATGTTCCGGCGATTGGATGAAAGAGCGATCATGTCAATCTCTTTTTCGTGCACAAAACTATCGATTGCATCGAGCAAATCACCATCTTTCAACACAGTATGTGTAATATTGGCATCCGGATAATGCTTCAAAAAATAATCTTTCACACCGGAAAGGCGTATTTCGTTCCATTCGTTCCGGCTGGTAGAGATATTGAACAGATGGATATGGACGTTTTCAAATGGTTGGATCACTTCCATAAACTGGTCGAACGCTACCAGGTCACGGTCCCTGAATGAGGTAGCAAAGCCAATATTCTTTACCTGGTTCAGGTCACTGAATTTCACATTCTCAGGAATGGCTATGACCGGTCCGTGGTTCAGGTCTATCACTTCCCCGGTTACACTCCCTATCAAATCCAGGTCTTTCTGGCTCTTACCACGTGTTCCCATCACCACTAAAGAAGGATGATACTCTTTACTGAATGCCAGGATCTCTTCTTCCGGTAAGCCTTCCCGGAGGGTATAGTCATACGGAACCTGGGGTAATTCGCCTGCTGCCATTTTGCGGTCAATATGGGTCCGGATGTTTTCCATGTCCTTTTTAACCTGCACCATCTGGTATTGCAGCGTCTCCTCTTCACTCACCTGGTAAGCCAAGGTATCCCCCATAGGGACAGCCATGGGGAAATAAGGCGCAAAATAGGCATGCATGATCATTACTTCCCCTCCTACCTTATGAGCATAATGGATTCCAACTTCACAGGCTTTAAAAGAATATTCGGAGAAATCGACCGGAATCAGTATTTTTTGTGTTTTCGGCGTGCTTTCTTCCTCTTTTTCTTCAAACCAGTGATTATCTTCTATAATACGTAATGCATGTGGCAGATCACTTTCTTTTATTCGTACCCGGACCCCGGCGGAAATGACCGGCTGGATCTGGTTCACATTATGTATATACACATCAATTCCTTCTGTTTCCAGAATGGTTCTTAAAATCTGAGCTTTCTCAAATGTGAGAATCGCAAGTGTAATTAATTTATCTTCCATAATGGTGCATTTTAGATAATTAGCAGCTACTTCTTGTTAACAATACCACAGAGTAAAAGTTTCTGAAAGCAAAAATCCCATAGTAACCTTTCTTGTGTACTATGGGATTCTATAAAACTTTGTAAACTTTTTTAAGCTTCCGGTGCCACAGATATCCGGGCTTCGTCCAGAATCTGTAATGCACGGTCTAATATTGCTGTATCATTTAGTACAACTAATCCTCCATCAGGACCCGGTTCTATATGAATACCGCAACTTTTTCCTTCTTTGTAATTCTGTCCACCGAAATAATTCCGGACAGTTTCAACAGAAACACCTAACTCATCGGCTATACGATGAGAAGTACCATCAGGTAAACTGTCTTTTATTCTACGCAATTCATTAAATGTAATCGTTTTAGTCATGGAATCCTTATTTTGAAGGTTAATAATTATGTTAATTTCACTGGCACTAACTTAGTCAATTTTGAATAGAAACACAAATATTTCCTTTAAAATTAAACATGCTTTACGACATGACTGTTGCTTTTTTACCTCAGGAAGTGTATAATAGGCCCGTTGAAAAAGAGGATCAGCAGAATGGTAAACAACACTCCGCCTGCTATCAGGCGTTTGGTATTGAGTGCATAAAGAGAACAGGCTTGCATCCCATATTCACTCTGCCGGCGGTTTAATATCCAATTTCTGGAAAACGTATAGATTCTGTACACTATATATCCAAACACGGTTCCGGCAATTGCGCCGGGAATAATATCGGAAATAAAATGAACACCCAGATAGATCCGGCTGTACGCCATTAGGATGGCCCATATAAATAAGGTGACCGTTACAAGTTTATTTCTTAAAAGCAGGGATAAGAAGGTGGCAAACCCGAATGCATTGGCAGCATGGCTGGAGATGAATCCGTACTGCCCTCCCCGATAATTGAATACGGTTTTCACATGTTCCATAAAGTCCGGATGATGCGTGGGACGGAACCGGGTAAAGACCGGTTTACAAAGATGCGAAGCGAATTGGTCGCACATGGCGATTACCAGTGCGATCCCTGCTACAACAAGGATCACTTCCCGCCAGTTTTTTTTATAAATGAGAAGGAAGAGAATAAAAAATGCTAACGGTAACCAGACCTGTTTTCCGGAATAAAGCCACATAAAGCGATCCATAAATGGAGATTCACTACCGTTAAAGAAGAGAAACGCGTCGCGTTCGAGAATTAAGAGATCTTCAAGCATTTTCATGGGTGAATTAAACAAAATGTCATATAATGACTATATCTTTACTTTGCATCCAACCTTTCTTTCCGTCTTCCAGTTCGACCTCATACCAGTTACCGGCTGTTTCCTGAATGAACACTTTGGTTCCTTCATGCAATAAGAAGAGATCTGTTCCTGTATTGTCCGGGGAACCTTTTACGGTTACTGTAGGTGAAAATACAATAGCTGTTTTCCGGTTCACCAGTTCATCTTTCTGGTTATAAGCAAAGACGTTGGCAAATATAATGATAAATAGTAATACCAATCCGGTATAAAATCCTATTTTTTTCAAACGGACCCACCGTGAAAAGAAAAATAGCGTTAAACATCCCAAAAATAAAAGAAATGCTCCGATAGCCAGTTTCCCCCACGAATCAGCTTTTCCCATATTTTCAATAGAGCGAAACCAGCGGGCCAGGAAAAAAGTGCCGGCCGGCTGGATATGATCGACAGCCCGTTGCCTGGCCAGTTGCAGGTTGAAACGGATATCCGGGTCTCCAGGATTTAGTAACAGCGCTCTTTCGTAATTCAGAATAGCCGGCCCGGTCTGGTTAGCCCGGTAACAGGCATTTCCCAGGTTATAATAGATTTCAGCGGATTCGCCGTAAATGGAGAGAATCTCTTCATATATCCGGATCGCTTTTGTAAAATCCTGTTCTCTGTATGCTGTTTCGGCTTCCTCAATAGCTGTTTGCTGTCCTGATAGGGTTACAGGCAGGATAGAGATGGAAATTAAAAGCAATAAAATTATCTTTTTCATACAATTAAAAATTTAATTTACAGGTGTTGAACAGTTATTTTTTGATTGTATTTTCCATTTTACCAATCGCATCTATCGTTTGCTGATAGAGGGTATCCATTGCATCTGATGCCCTGGATGGAGCATATCGGGCAAATTCACAGGTGTTCAGGATTTCCATAAACTCATTGACCAGAGATTCATCGACTCCGTAACGGCACAGTTCTGTTTCTACATTGTCCTTAGTCAGATTAGACTGTGCAATGTTTAGTTTGTCACTCAGATATCCCCAGAGTGCCCGGAGGACCTCTTCATAGAAGGCCTCTTCCTGATTTTCTTTTAGCAGTTTTCCGGCTACTTTGAGACGTTTGACTGCCATTTTATTGGCTTTCTTTGTCCGGACTAATGCCAGGTCAGAGTTTTCTTTGATCTGTTTACGATACAGAACGAAGAAGATGATAAAGAGAAGTGCCGGTATCAGATAACACATGATGTAGAGGAAGGAACCGAAGAACATCTCTTCTTTGGAATGGAAATGGAATCCTTTCACTTTCAGGTAGCGGATATCTTCGGCCAGTACCTGTACATTTTCCCGGTTGGTATAATTGGATACTACAGGCGATGATGTGTCTCCTCCTTCTCCTTTCTCTACATGTAATTTGTAGGGTTCTGAAGTAAGTGTTTTATAACTATTGGATTTCAGGTCAAAATAGGAAAGCTGGATAGGCGGAATCTCAAAATCACCTCCGAAACGGGGAATCGCCAGGTATTCAATCGTTTTACTTCCACTGACCCCTGCTGTAGTAGTACGGATATTAGTCTCTACTTTAGGATCATAGATCTCAAAATCATTCGGGAATATGACTTCCGGGTTTTTGATAAGACGGATGTTTCCGGTGCCACTGATTGTAACTTTTACGGTCACAGCCTCATTGGCTTTTACATGGTTGGAATTGATGGAGGTTTGCATCTGCAGGTCACCCACTCCACCGGAGAAGTTGGAAGGACGTCCGGAGGGTAATGATTTTACTTCTATATTGGCTTTATTGCTGACTAATTTTACACTGACCACCCGGTGGGTATCAAAGAACTCTTCAAAAATACTGCGGATATTTACATTGTTCCTCACCCGGATGCCAATTTCCATTTCTGCAGACCCGATGGATAATGTACCGGACCGTTGCGGGATCAGGACAACCTGTCTGAGTACTGCCGTGGAATAATTCCGTCCGTTATAGTGCTCCCTTACGAATTGCCTGTCATTCGGTAATTCGATATCCTGTACGATAAAACCTTCAAATTCTGGAAATTTAAGATTCTGGTGGCCGGCATAATCACCGATCACATATAATTTAAAGGTAACCAGAAAGGCTTCCTGTTCATATACATTTGTTTTTGATACATGCATCCGGAGTAATACATCCTCTTTTCCCAGGCCCGGTGCCGCGTTGTTAGTTGTGCCGGCTTCGCTTTGCGCCTGAGTGCGCTGATCGGGAGGTAAAACCTTTATGCTTGCTGTGTTGGAGGTATAATTGGAGTTATTTACTTTAACGGTGCCCGCCGGAAGCGTGAATGTCCCTTCTTCTTTGGCCATTAAAATATAGGTATAGGTAACATGTGTTTCACTGGATCTTTGTCCATTGATGTTTCTGCTTGCGTAGGCAACGGACGGGTTAGGTCCCATCAGGATATCAAAACCGGGTATTTCAGGGATGCGTATTTCTTTCGCATCTGCATTTACAACATAGGCCAGCTTAAACTGCTCTCCCACAACTACTGCCTGGGGAGCAGATATCCGGACTGTCACATTGTTCTGCCCATAGAAAGTTGAGGTTACTGTGATCAGTAGAAAAAATAAGAATGCGATTCTTCTCATTATATCATCTGTTTTTTCGTTATCAATCTATTACCATTCTTTGTCGGTACGGCGTCTTTGCTGTTGTTGCTGTTGCAACTGCTGTACCTTTTCCTGTGTCTCCTTCTCGTCTTCCAGCAAAGCATCCAGGATCTGTTGCGCATTTTCCCGGCTTATCTGGTCGGGTTGTTCCTGTTCCTGCTCTTTTTCATTCTCATCTTGTTGCTGGTCCTGATTTTGGTCTTGTTCCTGCTCCTGTTGATCTTCCTCCTGGTTATTCTGGTCATTCTGATTTTCATTATCCTGGTCCTGTTCCTCATCCTGCTGGTCGTCATTTTCACCTTCATTATCACCATCATCCCCTTCCCCCTGCTGGTCTTCCAGTAGTTTTTGGGCAAGGGCCAGGTTATAACGGGTTTCGTCATCCAGCGGATTGAGCCGCAATGCCTGTTTATATGCTTCTATACTTTGGGCATACTGTTTTTCTTTCATTCCGATATTTCCCATATTATGAAATACCTGGGAAAGTTTTTCCATATTTTCCGGATCATCATTAATCAACCGTTGACCCTGTTCGGCGATCTGCTGGTACTGTTCCATGGCCTCCTCATATTTTTCCTGGCGATAGAACGCATTGCCCAGGTTATAGGTACTTTCTAGGGAGGTCGGATTTACAGCTAACCCTTTATGATAAGATTTGATCGCTTCCTCGTAGTTTTCTTTCTCATACAATTTATTTCCTTCACGGATACTTTTGCGTTCTGCTTTCTGGGCAGCTACTGAGAGAGTTCCCAACAGAAATAAAAGGAGTATCCGGTAAAATTTTGTTCTCTGTTTCATCATCTGTCCAAAATTAAGAAAATAATTTCACTTTCCTGAATATCCGGTTCTTACGATCAAGTGTGAAAAATTCGGCAATTAGCAATAAAAGTACGATCCATGCTAATACCTGGAATTGTTCGTCATATTCGGAGTAGACTTTGCTCTCTACTTCGGATTTATTCATCTTGTCAATTTCATTTTGCAATGTTCTGAGTGCCGCGTTGGTATTGTCCGCACGTACATAGATCCCTTTTCCCGCGGCTGCGATTTCCTGGCACATCTGTTCGTTCAGTTTGGTAATAACTACATTGCCTTCTCTGTCTTTCATGAAGTCATTGAAACCGATAGGAATCGGGGCTCCCTGGGGTTGTCCCATCCCTACGATATTGACATGTACTCCTTTTTCGGCTGCCCGGGTAGCGGCTCCTACAGCATCATCTTCATGGTTTTCGCCATCTGTGATCAGGATGATGGTCTTTTCTGATGCTTCATTGGGTGTGAATGAACGCATAGCCAGATTAATCGCTGCCCCAATGGCGGTGCCCTGTGTGGATACCATAGAAGGATGGATCGTAGACAGGAACATTTTCGCAGAGATATAATCGGATGTGATGGGGATCTGTGTAAAAGCATCTCCGGCAAACACAATCAGACCTACTTTATCATTTACAAATCCATCTGTCAGTCGTGACAGGATCTGTTTTGATTTTTCCAGACGGCTGGGAGATACATCTTCAGCCAGCATGGAGTTGGAAACGTCCAGACATACCATGATTTCTACACCCTGCCGTTTAACGGTTTCCAGTTTGGAGCCGAATTGTGGTCCGGCAACCACAAAGATCATGACTGTAATGGCTCCTAAAAGTATCCAGAATTTTAAATACTGGCGTTTCAGGGAGGCGTCCGGCATCAATTCCCGTAGAAGAGCCGGAGTACCGTATTTTTTGAGTGCCCGTTTTTTCCAGATCAGTGCGTATATATAAAATACCACTAATACCGGAACGATAAAGAGCAATGATAGATATTCGGGGTTTGCGAATCGAAACATAATCCTTTACTTGTTTTATGGTATATTTCTCAACAATGTACTTCTTAACACAATTTCAAGCAGTAACAGGCCTAAGACCAGCAAAGCCCATAATTTATATTCTTCCTGCTTTTTGCTATATTCCTGTACGCTGATCTTTGTTTTTTCCATTTCGTCAATTCTCTGGTATATCTGTTTTAACGCCTGGCTGTTCTCTGCCCGGAAATATTCTCCCCCGGTCAGGTTGGCAATCTGTTTGAGCGTTGGTTCGTCAATATCTACATCCACCATGATTGTTCCCCGTGGGGTCGGATAAGGAGCCTGTCCTTTGGTACCTACCCCAATGGTATATACCCGGACTCCGAAGGTACGGGCAATCTCAGCAGCTGTTACCGGAGCAATTTCTCCCCGGTTGTTTTCCCCGTCGGTCAACAGAATGATCACTTTGGATTTTGCCTGGCTGTCTTTGATACGTCCTACCGCATTTGCCAGCCCCATTCCTATAGCGGTTCCATCTTCTATGAGTCCGCAGCGGATATCTTTAAACAGGTTCAGCAGAATCGTATGGTCGGTAGTTAACGGACATTGGGTGAAGCTTTCACCTGCGAATATGACCAGGCCGATATTATCGTTAGGACGGCCATTGATAAAAGAGGCGGCTACATCTTTTGCCGCTTCGAGGCGGTTGGGTTTCAGGTCTTCCGCCAGCATACTAGTCGAAACGTCTAACACCATCATGATGTCAATCCCTTCTGTTGTGGAATTCTGCCATTTATCTGTGGACTGAGGACGTGCCAGAACGATGATCAGTAGTGCCAGGGCAATCATCCGCAGAACAAAAGGAACATGCCGCAGGTAGACTTTATAGGATCTGGCTGCCGGCAGGTCAAAGGCTTTTGTGGAAGATACCTGCAGGCTGGCCTGGCTTTTCCTGAGTTTCCAGATGTACCATCCGGCCATCGGGATCAGCAACAGCAACAGATATAGATATGTTGGATTAGCAAATATCATAGTTTATTTACTCGTTAGATTTGTTTTTTTTCAGCTTCCCCGTTTTCGTCACCCGCTTCTTTTTCTCCCGGTGCCGGTATTTCGGTCGGTTTTGTCTGGTTGACGAACAGGTAAGCATTCATTAAACTCAATTCGTTTTCATCCGGTAGCGGATTCATTTTAGCAAATTTCACGAAATCGGATACTTCGAGGATTTGTTTCAGATTGACATATACTGAATCTGCTTCTGTATTTTTCCGGATAATCTCCAGGATTTCACCGGAGGTCATTTCCATGGCATTGATTCCGAAACGTCCTACTATATATTTACGTAAAGTATCCGTAATCTGGGTGTAGTATTCTTTGTTCCGGCCCTGCTGCCATAGTTTCTGTGTTTTAATATCATCCAGCTCTTTTACCGCTATGACATGCGGAGGCAGCACCGGTTCCGGTTTTTTGAACGGATTGGCCGGTTCTTTACCCCGTATCTTCTGGATAAGGAAATAGAGTAACACAATCAGCAGAAGGCCGAGGATAATCCCGAAAATCAAGGGATAATAATCTGCCAGTACGAAAGGCGGTTTCCATACCTCTTTGATATCGTAGAATTCGTCCGGTTCATCTGCGTTAACGGGTACAGTTGAAACTTTTAGGGGAATCTGATTGGATTGGATTGTATCCGTTCCATCGATTACCCGGATAGGCGGTACCAGATAAAGGGCTGAATCAAACGAAGTGACCAGCAGGTTATGCTGAAAAACCACCCGGTTATTATCTATTAAAGTCGTATCCGCTTCTGATACGGCCAGGATTTCTATTCCCCGTGCCAGGGTGTCGCGTGGAATAAGCAAACGGACGGGTTTTCCCCGGTCGGTTGTCACATTTACCGTAACAATCGTTTGCTCACCTATCAGGATGGCCGGCGGATCAATCATAACGTCAATCAGAGTCTGCTGTCCCCATGCCAGATTGCCGGCCATAGAGCCTGCAACGAGGAACAGAAACAGAATACCTTCTCTTAGTCGTTTCATTCGCATGTTATTAGTTTCGTTTGTCAAACAAAGCAATTAAGGATTTCACGTAATCATCTTCCGTAAGAATGGACACCGAATCTACCCGGCATTTTTTGAATGCGTCCATCATGTCAGCCTGCCGTTTGTCCCACCATTCAGCATACGCCGTGCGCACGGCCGCTGATGAAGTGTCAATCCACCGTTCTACACCGGTTTCCGCGTCTTTGACTTTCATGAGTCCCACATTGGGCAGTTCGGTTTCACGGCGGTCGTAGACCTGAATGGCTACTACGTCGTGTTTCCGGTTGGCGATTGTCAGAGCATCCTTAAAATTACCTTTATCAATAAAATCAGAGATCAGAAAAGCCGTACACCGTTTTTTGATCGCATTGGTCAGGTATTTCAATACCTGGCTTATATCCGTCTCTTTGTCTTCCGGATGGAAGTCAATTAACTCACGGATGATATACAAAATATGTTTTTTCCCTTTCTGCGGAGGTATAAACTTTTCAATTTTATCTGAAAAGAAGATCACTCCGATCTTATCATTGTTTTGTATCGCAGAGAAAGCAAGCGTGGCCGCCAGTTCTGTGATCATTTCTTTCTTGGTCACATTCACCGTACCGAAATCGCGGCTGCCGGATACATCAATCAGAAGCATCACAGTCAGTTCCCGTTCTTCTTCAAAGACTTTGATATAAGGATGGTTGTAACGGGCTGTTACATTCCAGTCAATGTCCCTGATATCATCCCCGTATTGGTATTCCCGCACTTCGCTGAATGCCATCCCCCTTCCTTTGAAAGCAGAATGGTATTGTCCGGCGAAAATATTCCGGGATAACCCGCGGGTCTTTATCTCGATCCGGCGAACCTTCTTTAACAGTTCACTTGTTTCCATAATTAATAGTAGTTGGTAGTTAGTAGTTGGTAGTTAGTAGAAAACTCACTTTATTTGTTTTATCTTTAATTCTACTAAATGAGCGAAGCGAATGTTCTGCTAACTACCAACTACTAACTACTCTTTATCAGGGTACTTCTACTTTGTTTAATATTTCGCTGATGACCTCTTCGGAGGTGAGGTTGTTGGCTTCTGCTTCATAGCTTAAACCGATCCGGTGGCGCATTACGTCATGGCATACGGCACGGATGTCTTCCGGGATCACATAGCCACGGCGTTTGATGAATGCGTACGCACGGGCTGCCAGTGCCAGGTTGATAGAGGCACGTGGAGAAGCTCCGAAGGAGATCATGTTGGCCAGATCACTTAATCCGTGTTCACGTGGATACCGGGTAGCGAAGATAATATCTACAATGTAGCGTTCGATCTTTTCATCCAGGTAGACTTCGCGTACGATTTTGCGTGCGTCGAGTATCTCTTCTTTGGTAAGGATCGGTTTAATTTCAATTTTTTCTCCGGAAATATTCTGGCGAATGATCAGTTTTTCTTCTTCTTTTTTCGGATAGTTGATAACTACTTTCAGCATGAAACGGTCTACCTGTGCTTCCGGTAATGGATAGGTTCCTTCCTGCTCAATAGGGTTTTGTGTCGCCATTACCAGGAAGGGTTTGGGCAACTCGTAGGTATGCTCACTAATTGTTACCTGGCGCTCCTGCATGGCTTCCAGCAGCGCGCTCTGTACTTTAGCCGGGGCACGGTTGATCTCATCTGCCAGTACGAAGTTGGCAAAAACAGGTCCTTGTTTAATCAGGAACTCTTCTGTTTTCTGGCTATAAATCATGGTTCCCAACACGTCGGCCGGTAATAAGTCGGGAGTAAACTGGATGCGATTGTATTTTGCATCAATAAGCGAGGCCAGGGTTTTGATCGCAAGGGTTTTCGCAAGTCCCGGTACTCCTTCCAGCAGGATATGTCCATCAGAAAGTAATCCTATAAGCAAAGACTCAACCAGATGTTTCTGTCCTACGATCACTTTGTCCATACCCATTGTAATCATGTTCACAAACGAACTTTTACTTTCAATCCGTTCGTTTAATTCACGAATATCTACTGTCTGACTCATATAAATAATTAGTTATTTAGTTTATTATTTTTTGCAATATCTATT
>JAJQES010000376.1 GCA_021201565.1 Tannerellaceae bacterium | reverse complement strand
CAGGTAAAAGGAGTTGTTTTCTTTTTCTGCTTTGTCCGGGGTTGTTTTGGGGGTGTTGCAACTTTGTAACATGAGGATCGTTGTTAAATAGATAGCTGTTTTATGCATTTGTTGTTTTCTCTTAAAAAATTCAGATTTCAAAAATAGGTAAAATATAGGGAAAGTTTATATTTGTATTCTCTATTCTAAAAATGTTTTATGATATGATGAAAAAAGTTTGTGTGCTAATCCTGTTCATTTGTTGTGTGTGGACGGCCCGTGGGGCGAAGGTGGAAGATGTAAAAGTGTATAGTGCTTCTATGAAGAAGGAGGTGGATGTGGTGATTATTACCCCGGAGAAGGAGGGGATGAGGTATCCGGTTATTTATCTGTTGCATGGGTATGGAGGGAATGCGCGTACCTGGCTGGGGATCCGGGGGGATTTGCCTCAGATCGCGGACCGTTATGGGTTGATTTTTGTGTGTCCGGACGGGAAGAACAGTTGGTATTGGGATAGTCCGCAGGATGTGTCTTTGCGGTATGAAACATTTATTTCGGGTGAATTGGTTGGGTATGTGGATGGGAATTATCCTACGGTGGCGGATCGCTCGGGACGGGCTGTTACGGGCCTGAGTATGGGTGGACACGGGGCATTGTGGAACGCGTGGCGGCATCCGGAGGTGTTTGGTGCGGCGGGAAGTACGAGTGGCGGTGTGGATATCCGTCCGTTTCCTAAGAACTGGGATATGAGTAAGCAGTTGGGTGAGCAGGCTACGCATCCGCAGGTGTGGGATGCGCATACGGTGATCAATCTGGTGGAAACGTTGGTGAATGGCCGGCAGGCGTTGATCGTGGATTGTGGTTATTCGGATTTTTTCTTTGAGGTGAATAATGCGTTGCATGCGAAGTTAATGGAGTATAAGATTGACCATGATTACCTGGTGCGTCCGGGTGGGCATGATAGTGAGTACTGGAGGAATTCGATTGGTTACCAGATTTTATTTTTCTATTCTTATTTTAACGGTAAATGAGAGGGATGAGACGAGGGGACCGGATGCTGGAGGAGACGCTGGCCCGGGAGTTGTTGCTGGATGGGGAGTATGGTTTTCTGGCTATGGTGAATACGGACGGAGGTGGCTATGGGGTTCCTTTGAGTTATGCGTGGGACGGCGGGAACCGGATCTGGTTTCATGGGGCTCCGGAGGGGCATAAACTGGAGAATGTCCTGGCGGATGACCGGGTGACGTTTACGGTGGTGGGCGGCACACAGGTGTTGCCGGATAAGTTTTCGACTCTTTACCGGAGTGTGATGGTGTTTGGCCGGGTCCGGGTGGTAGAGGAGGAGCCGGAAAAGCGGGAGGCTTTGGAGCGGATCGCCGGGAAATATAGTCCGGATGCCGGGAAGTTGGCAGTGAACTATATCCGGGGTTCTTTTGCCCGGACCTCTGTTTTGTGCCTGGAAATAGCCCACCTGACGGCTAAGGGTAGAGGATAGGTTTTCCTGAAGAATGGTTAATGAGTGGTTAAAGTGTGGATTTGAGTGAACTTTTGTTTGTCCAGATTGTTTTAATAAATAAGGATCCGTGTGCCTGCCAAAGAATTATGTGAAAAATACCTGACTTAAAAGAGTGGAATATATGGAGAATCAAAACGTTATGCAAAACCTGCGGATGGGAAGGAAGGATAATTTACTGGATGATTTGGCTTTTGGATTGGTGAATGCTACGAATTACAGCAATACGGCTGTTCCTTATCCGGATGTTAAGGTGTTGGACCCTGACGGGGGGGTGCGGCCGGAATGGTTTTACCCTCTCCACCGGGGGACGAATGATTTTTCGGAACTGAATACAATCAATCAATATATTTCACAGGAGGCTCTTTTTGATGAGATCGGGGAGATGATGCTGGGGGTTGCCCTGGTGGAGATGAAACATCTGGACAGGCTGGGGGATTTGATCCTTAAACTGAATGGTTCGGTTTCCCAGAAGTATGAGACGACGCATGTGGCGTATGTGCAAACGGCTGAGGAGGCGGTTCGCCTGGCGCTGGCTCTGGAGGAGAACAGTATACGGGAGTATACGGGGTTACTGGAGCGGGTGAAGCGGTTGCCTGCGAATGAAACGACGGATATTACCGGACGGTTGTTGACGAAGTTCATTGCGGATGAGTGCCAACACCGGGCTATTTTTGAACAGTGGCTTTCTCAACGTTAGCATCCGGGAATTAAGAATTTCGCTGGCGCTGGCGGGGATAAAGCTTGTTCCTATGCGGTTCCCGGTCAAGCCGGGAAACAATGTTTGTTTTGTTCTTGACTTCTTAACTTCTTGCTTCTATTAATAATCATATTTTTTTCTTGAGGGTGAAGTAGAGGGTGAGGCCTTTGCCGGGGGTGCTTTTGGCAGAGATCTGGCCTTTGTGGAAGTGGACTCCGTTTTTTACGATGGAGAGTCCCAGCCCGGTACCGCCGGCTTTGCGGCTGCGTCCTTTGTCGAGACGGTAGAAGCGTTCAAAGATGCGGTTGATGTGTTCTTCGGAGATGCCTGTGCCTGTGTCGGAAAAACTGAAGTAGTAGTACTGGGGATCTTCTTTGTAGCAGTGGAGGGTGATGTGGATGCCTTCGCCTGCGTAGGCTATGGCGTTGTCGTAGAGGTTCTGGAAGATGGAGTAGAGCAGGGAATAGTTGCCGTAGATCACGGGATCGCCGGGCAGGATGACTTCGGAGGTGATGTGCTTAGCGGCCATCCGTTCGGTGGCTTCGTGCTCTATCTCAGTGATTATTTTGGGAATGGATACGTCGGACAGGTCGAACATCCCGGCGGCTTCGTCGAGGCGGTTTAGTACGGAGATGTCACGTAGCAGATGAGTCAGGCGTGAGCTCTGGGCGTAGCACCGTTCGAGGAAGGCGGCCTGTTTTTCCGGGTCGAGTCCGGGGTTGGCCAGAATGGTTTCGAGGTAGCCCTGAATACTGCTGACGGGGGTTTTGAGTTCGTGGGCTACATTTTGGGTCAGTTGTTTTTTCATCCTGCTTTCCTGTTCCTGGCGGGAGATGTCGTGGATGGACAGTTCATAGCTGTTGTCGAGGAACAGAAGGCATTCTACTAAAAAGATTTTTCCGTTTTTGTCGATGGTAAGTGGTTCACGCAGGACATTTTTTTTCCTTTTTTTATTGGGTATGTTTTTATTCAGGAACTCCCGGATAGGACTGATCTCTTCGATCTCTATGGCTTCTTCAGCCTGATGGATGCGGGTGTCGGACAGGGTGTTGAAGAACTGGATGAACAGGATATTGGAGAGAATTTCTTTTCCGTCCGGGGTGAACATGGCGAATCCTTCTTTGGCATACTGGAAGTGTGTCCTCAGTTTTTCGCGTTCCATCGTAAGGGCGTTCGCTGCTTTTTGTTGGCGGTGATAGAGGGTGATGATATGTTTCGAGATGTCGCCTAACTCATCGTCGGGAAATACATAGTCGGTATCCGGCATGTGGCCGTTGTAGGCATGGAGGGCGAATTCTTTGAGTTTGGCGACTGTTTTGCCGATGCTGCGGGTGAAGCTGGAGATGACCATAAAAAAGAGGATGATCATGATGGCGAGGAAGTAGATAAACCCGGTATCGATCTTTAGCAGTTGTTTGAGGTCGTGATCGAAGGGGAGGGCGGACCGGTAGATGTAATCGCCGATGTTGCTGGCTGAATAGAAGTAGGTTTGCCCGGTACTGCCGGAGAGGCGGATGGCAAATCCCTGGCCATAGGTACGGGCTTTGAGGACTTCCTGCCGGTTGTTATGGTTGTCGGGTTCTTCCTGTAGGTTATTGTCGAACAGGACTTTTCCGGAGGGGGTGATGATGGTGACCCGGAGGTCTTTCTGAGGGATATCCTGAATGAACTTTTGTACAATCTGCTCAATCTCTTCTGCTTCGTGGGTGTACCGGTATAACTGGTAATTGTAGTTGCTCAGGACCTGGTTGAGTTTGTCTTCGGCAAATGCTTTTTCCCGTTGATACTGGAACAGGAAGAAGCAGATGATGAATCCTATGAAGATCAGAAAAACGGACCAGAAGAGGCGTTGGCTAAAAGAGATTCTTCTTTTGCCTAATAAGTCTGTTTGTATCATGTAAATGAGCCGGTGTTATTAATTTTCAAAACAATAGCCGAATCCGAGACGGGTTACGATGTTTTTGCCGTAGGGACCTATTTTCTTGCGTAGCCGGGTGATGTTTACGTCGATGGTCCGGTCGAGGACATAGACTTCGTCTTTCCAGATGCGGGCCAGAATTTCTTCCCGTGAGAATACGCTTCCTCTGTTTTCAAGCAGCAGTTTGAGGATTTCGAACTCTTTTTTCGTGAGGGGTATTTCTTTTCCGTCTACGGTGGCTTTGATCCGCTTTCCGTCCAGCGTGAGGGTTTCGTACACCAGCAATTCGGATTCGGGTGTACGGCTCTTTTCGGCGGTTCTCCGTAACACAGCTTTTACACGTGCTACTACCTGCCGGATAGAAAAGGGTTTGGAGATATAGTCGTCTGCCCCAAGATTAAACCCGGTGAGCAGGTCGTTTTCGGTGTCTTTTGCTGTCAGGAATATAATGGGTATGGAGGCTGTTTTAGGATCTTTCCTGAGGAGGCTGGCCATTTTGAACCCGGAGATTTCTCCCATCATCACATCGAGCATCAACAGGTCATACTCTGCCAGATTCAGTTGGAGGGCTTCTTCGGCGCTATGGGCGGTATCTATATCGTAGCCTTCTATTTCCAGATTGAATTTGAGGATCTCACATATATCTTCTTCATCTTCAACAACTAATATACGGGGTACTTTTGTCATGACATGTTCTTTTAATAAGAAATACAAATGTAATTATTTTCTGCAAAGAAACCTGTTTTATGTTTCGGGGTGATGAAATATGTGTTACGTTTTGGTTACAGCGAGAGCAATTGACAATTGACAGTTGATAATTGACAATTGATTGCGGATGTGGGATTCTCTTTGCTGGTCCGTTTGTATTCTTAAGCCGTGCTTACAGCACTCATGTTTAACAATATGCTATTACCCAGGACGTTGTCCTGGGCTAATATAAGCCGTCCCTTCGGGACTTTCCATCTTCCGGCCACTACTGATCCGGAGATCTGCGCCAGTACAGAAAGATTGGAACTGGTTTATAATTATCCATTGTCAATTGTCCATTGTCCATTGTCAATTTTCAATTAGTTTATAGCCGATGCCCCGCACATTGAGGATTTGGATGCTGGGGTCTTTGGAGAGTTTGTGCCGTAGCTTGGTGATGAATACATGGAGGCTGCGGGCGTTGAAGAAGGAGTCATCACCCCACAGGTCGAGCAGGACGTCTTTCATGGGGAGTACCTGGTTTTTGTTGTCACACAGCCGTTTGAGGATTTCGGATTCACGGTTGCTGAGTGCCTGTTTTTCTCCAAAGAGGAACAGGTTTTGGGTAATGGGGTCGAACCGGTAGTTGCCTAACCGGTAGTCAGTGGTTTCAACGGGTTTGACCGGTACACGGCTTAGGAGGGCTTTTATCCGGACGATGAGTTCGGACATGCCGAAGGGTTTCTTTAAATAGTCGTTTCCACCGAGTTCAAACCCTTCTACTACGTCGTTGGCCGCTGAACGGGCGGAGAGGAATAGTACAGGGATGGCCTGGTTGGTTTTGCGTATTTCACGGACCATGGTGAAGCCGTCCATTTCAGGCATCATGATGTCTGTGACGATGATGTCCGGTTTTATTTCCTGGTATTTTTCCAGTCCTTCTATTCCATTGTAGGCGAGTTCTATCTCAAATTCTTTTCCTTCGAGGGTGTCTTTGATGATCCCTGCCAGTGTTTGTTCGTCTTCGACCAGTAATACTTTTATTTTATTCATGGTTTCTATCATGGTGGTGGATGATTATTTATTGTTTTTAAATATGAGACTAAAAGTAGACCCTTTATGAGGCTGGCTGGTGACAGTGACTGTGCCGCCGTGTTTGGTCATGATGTCTTTGATATAGAATAGACCGAGACCGTAGCCTTTTACGTTGTGGAGGTTGCCCTGGGGTACCCGGAAGAATTTATCGAAGATCCGTTTCTGGTTTTCTTCGCTGATGCCTATGCCGTTATCGGTGACGGACAGGATGGTTCCGGTTCCGGTCTGTTGGGCCTGTATCCGTATGACTACGGGATCTTTGTCGGAATATTTGACGGCATTTTCAACCAGGTTGCTTAGTATATTGTTGAGATGGGTCCTGTCGGCATTGATGGACAGGTCTTCGTCTATTTCGGACCGGATATCGAGTTGCTTCTTTGTTTTTATTTTTTGCTGCTCAATGATGGAGGGCAATAGCCGGGCTACCCGGATAGGTTGTTTATGGAGCCTGAAGGTGGAGCGATTCTCGACGGAAAGGCTCAGGATTTGTTCGACCATGCCGGTGAGCCATTTGAGCTGTTCGTTGACAATGGTGAGGTATTTTTTCTGTTTTTCGTTGATGGTCTCGTCATAATTCAACAGGGCATCGTTGGCTGCGACTGCGACAGCAATGGGGGTTTTGAGTTCGTGGGTCACGTTGTTGATGAAGTCGTTTTTTAGTTCTTTTTCTGTTTTCTGGTGGAGGATGGTACGCAGTAAATAGATGAAAGAGCCTACGACAAGCAGGGTGAGCAGGAAAGAGGAGAGCATAATGCCGCTCATTTTCCAGAAGATGAGTTTACCTGGATTTTTAAGGGTAAGCCTGTACGTTATTTTCTGTCCTCCATAGGTGGTATGTTCATGTTCGATCACCATGTTTTTCCGGCCGGGTTTAATGCGTTGCCCGTCGGGAGTAGTGACGGAAAGAAGTTGCCAGCCGGCGGATTCCTGGTCGTAGAGTTCGAGCATATAAACACTGGGGATGTTGTTTTCCTGGAATTCGATTTCTAGGAAACCGGCAAATTGTTGTTGGTCGATGGGGCGGATGCTGTCAATGGTTTCATGGATAAAAGAGAGGGCTATGTTTTCGATTTTTCCGACCATGGCAAGGTATTCAGGGAGAACGTCGCCCAGGAAGTCTTCTTCGTCTTCGGCACTCATCTGTATTTGTAGGGCTGATGCTGTGGAGTCGGAGGGGGTGGTGCCGTGGACGTAGTGAAAGACAAAGGAGTGGTCCTGACCCGGGTTTTCTTTAACCTGCTCTCTTTTGACGTCTTCCATCCGCAGGAATAATTCTTTATAATCGGCCATGCGCAGGGCGTTGCGGACGGTGTTTTCGGTTTGTATAAAAAGAGTATTGTACAGGTTTTTTAACCAGTACCCCTGAAAGGATTCCAATGCTATGAGGGAAATAATAACAAGGAATGCAATGAGTTTGAATTGTGACCGGTTATTCATTTATTAGTTTTTTATACAAAAGTAGAGTTTCTATTTCTATTTTCTGATAAAATGATAACACTAAATAACACTTGGTAAGTGAGTGGTAACATTTCTATTTGGGCTTTTTGTGTATGTTTGCAACATGAATATAGTATGTTAACAATCCTATTATGCGAAAATTTCTCCTGTTTATTTGTTTTGTGTTTCTCCTGTTTTCTTTTGTGAATGCCCAGCGTATCAGGGGCGTAGTGATGGATCAGCACCGGGAGCCGGTGGATGGGGTGGCTGTTGTATTGCAAACTCCGGATTCTGTTTTTCTGGACGCGACTATTACGGACCCGGACGGACAGTTTGTCTTTGACAGGGAGCCGGGACAATATATATTGTATTTCCAACATGTTTTGTATCATACTTACCAGCAGGAGACCGGCGCCGCAGAGGTGGGAATGGTCTTCCTTAAAGAGAAGGAGAATTTGTTGCAGGATGTTACGGTGACGGCTCACCGCCCCCAGGTGAAGGTGGAAGCCGGTAAATTGATTTATGATACTCCTCAACTGATTGGTAATAAGCCTGTGACGAATGCGTTTGAGGCGATTAAAGAGTTGCCCGGTATCCTGTCGACCGATGATTCGATTGAACTGGTCGGAGCGGCGGACCTCCATATTGTCATCAATGGGCAACTGACGACAATGACGCTGGAACAATTGATTTCGATGCTGAAAACGATCCCGGCTTCGCGGGTAAAAAGTACGGAAATTATGTATAATGCCCCGGCGCGTTACAATGTAAAAGGGGCACTTATTAATGTGGTGCTTGACCAGCCACCTACGGAAGGGGAAACGTTTCAGGGAGAAGCCGGTGCCGGGTATGAGCAACATTATTTTGCGCAGGGAGAAGCCTATGCCAATCTGTTGTATGCAAAGGCACGGCTGAATGTAGACGTTTTGTTGAATGGGGCTAAAGGGCGTACGCATACGGAAGAGAATATGTTTGCCCGGCACCAGTTGGGAGACGAACGGGTGGAAATAGACCAGGATAACGGGGGAAAATCGTGTTATGATACGGGTTCGTTGCGGTTGGGACTCGGATATAAACTGAAGAATGAGGACCAGTTATCGGCGGCATATTACCTGAGTGGTACTTCGTCGGATGCCCGCCGTTTTTCTTCGACGACTTATGATTACCTGGAGACGGGCATACGTGAAAGGGGTGAGAGCCGTACGGATATGGACAGCCGGAAGCGGTTACAAAATGTGTTGATGCAATATGAGGGGCATACGGGTGTGACAGTTGGCATGGATTACACTCATTATTACAGTCCGGATCACCAGCATTACAGAAATGAGCAGGAGAGTGATCCCCGGGATCTGTTGAATGACAGTAAACAGACGATCCATAAATGGATGGTTTTCTCGAATCATTCTTTTTCGGTGGCGGAAAAATGGAATGCTAATTATGGAGTGAACCTGAGTATGACTCGTTCAAATACGTTGGTAGACTACTGGAACCGGGAAGGGACGGAGTATGTGCCGGATGAAGAATTGAACCTGGATAGCCGGCAGAAGGAATGGGGCGGTAACGTGTTTGCGGAGGTTTCCCGTTCGTTTGGTAAATTGTCTGCACAGGTGGCGTTGAAGGTGGAATATTTCCGGTCTGATTATGACACGAAGCTGGAAAAAACTACCTTGTGGAATGACTGGGCGCTTTTTCCGACAGCGTCCCTGAGTTATGCGTTTCATCCATTCCATATTTTGCAGCTGAATGTTTCGAGTGATAAATCTTATCCGTCTTACTGGACAGTGAATCCACAGGTTAGTTATCTGAACTCGTATTCGGTGGTAGTGGGCAATCCGGGACTGAAACCATCCCGGGAATATAATGTTCAGTTGAATTATATCCTGAACCAACGGTATATGTTCCTGGCATTTGTGAATTATAATCCTGATAAATTCACGCAGTTGCCTTACCAGAACCCGGAGACTCTGCAGAATATGTTCCGGTTTGAAAATCTGAATTACAGTCTGACAACGGGACTGGCGTTGATTACTCCTTTTAAGGTGGGCCGTGTGCTGGATTCGCGGCTGACTTTACAGGGGTTCCGGATACAGGATAAGAGTGACCATTTTTATGATACACCTTTTGATAACAGCCGTTTTGTGGGGCGGGTGGCTTTAAATAATACGTTCAACCTGGCGGAGAGTGTGAAACTGACGATCCATGGTTTTTATGTTTCGCCGGCTCAACAGGGTGTGTACCGGCTGGGTGATTTTTATGATGTGTCGGCGGGATTAAAATGGTTATTTGCCAATAACAGAGGTACCTTTACTTTAAAATATGAGAATATTTTCCGGAGCCATTATCCCAGCTATATGCGGATAGATGTGGGACATCAGTATAGTAATATGTCGCTGTATGATGATTCTTCTTATCTGGGAATTGCTTTTAGCTGGAAGTTTGGAGGCTATAAGGAAAAGAGTTATAAGGCTGTAGATTCTTCGCGGTTCGGAAAGTAGGTTTTGACAGGAGAGTGCCTGTAAAGTGGTATGCCACGCCGATTTTTCTCCGGTAAACAATTTTCTTTCTACTATTATTTTCTATATTTGTATTTTTTTTAATATTTGCATGTTGAATGCATATTGTGTTAGACGGAAGTCGGAAAACCCGGTGGCAATAATTTTAATCAATGAGTTATGGAAGAGCAGTTCCCTGATAAGCAGCGGAATAAAAGTGTGTTTGAAAAGATGGTTTTTGCTTTTTCTTTTCTTCGTGAATTAATACTGGAGGAAGAGGAAGAACGGAAGTATAGGTCTTCTTTTAATGAAATATTATTTATTATAGAAGGGGATCTTTCTCTGAAATCTCTTGAAGAAGGAGTAAAGAACTATTCCCGGGAACAGATGATCTTTTTATTTCCGGGCGGAGAGGTTCTGTTAAAGGCGGAAACAAAGTCTGTCTGTTTTATTCTGCGTCTGGATGAAAATATTAATTTTTGTGAGAAGTTTTCTCTGCATCATTTACTTTCGTTACGCAAAGCAAAGAAGAAATTGTATTCTCCTTTACCGATGAATGAACGGGCAAAAGATTTTGTTTGTTCTTTGCAGATTTATATGAATGATGAAGTGCTTTCACCGGAGTTAATGGAAATGAAGGTGACTGAATATTATTATTTGCTTTCTACCTATTATTCCAAAGAGCAGCTGGCTGCTTTCTTTTCGCCGTTGTTACACGATAATTTCCGGTTTTATGAATTTGTGTTGAAACATTATAAGCAGGTAAAAACCGCTAAGGAACTGGCTGCTTTATCGGGGTATAGCGTGACGGGTTTTGACAGACAGTTCCGGGCGATGTTTGGATTATCTCCTTATCAATGGATGCTCCGGATGAGAATGAATAAAATCATCCGGGAGTTGAAGTATACTTCAAAAACACTGGAGGAGATTGCCGGGGAGAATGGATTTGCTTCTTTGGACGCATTCATTGATTTTTGCAAAAAGCATGGAGGACTGGCTCCTGGTATGATCCGTACGGGACAACCTATCACGAACTGAAAAGATAATAAAGAAAATAAAATTTGTATTGTAATATAAAAGTACTAAATTTGCACCCGCTAATACAAACAGCTTAAATTAA
>JAJQES010000077.1 GCA_021201565.1 Tannerellaceae bacterium | reverse complement strand
TGTAACTATCGCCTGTTCTTATGCGGTCCCCGCCTTCGCGGGGACCTCTTTATCTTTTTTATTGGATCAAAAACGACTCGATGAAGGATTCTTCTACTTCTACCGCCGGATTAAACTGATCACCTTTGACATAGTTGTCAATGCTTTGGAGAAGTTGTTTTGTCGCCGGACGGTTTTCGATCTCTTTTTCAGTATCCACTACCAGCACGAGTAGTTTGCCGCCGTTTACTTTTGCCTCAAAGCCTATTCCCAGTTTCTGGTTGTTGTCGTACGCGTCTATTACCTGTATAAAGGGTCGTAACGCCCGGGGAGCGTCCTGCATTTCTATTACTTTCGCATGGTTCAGGATGTCCCACCATTGCCAGTCCGTATGATAGGAAGTTACAAAATTATTGAATACAGGTTCTTCCTCATGGATCAGGCAACCGATCGTCATAGGAGGCCAGGCGAACATGATGGGGTTCCAGAAATGGTTGTGGAATACAGATGCGCGTCCTTTGACTTTGGTGGGGGCGGGTAGCAGTACCACTTTTTTACCTTGTGCCAGGTGTTGTTTTGCTTGCTCATTGTAAACTGTTGTATAGAGTACCTCCGGTGTGGATACCATTCCTGTTGCGTTACGCGGATAGACCCATATATTCCAACTGTTCCGTATAGTATCGTTGATGGATATATGTACCGTCAGTTTTTGGGGAGAGGTGATTCCGTTGAGACTGAATGAAAATTCGCCGGCCGGGAATACACCGTTGTTACCAATTGATTGGGTTTTTAGGTTTCCTTTGTCTATGACTTTGCCTGACTCATCAGACAACCAGTATTTAATTTTTGCCTGTTTGATACCGGCAGTGCTGAAATTATAGACTTCGGCTTTGCCTGTGAATGTTTCGTCATTGTACCAGGAGCTTTTTTCATACCGGAGCAGGGCGACTGTAGGAGCACAGAACTCCCTGAATTTTTCAGGTGTTATCAATCCTTTGGAATCCCAGAATGGATCGAGGATCCCGACCGGGGCATAGCCTTGTCCGGGAAAATCGTTGATGGACAACAGTTGGAATCCGGCTGATTTGGATGACCGGAGCAGCGCTTCTATGACTGCTTTGTATTCAATCACAGTCAAAGCGCCTGAGGCACAGAAGAAATCATGTGCCTGGTCAAGCATCCCATTCTCTTCGAGCATATCGCGGAAGACTTCAAAGTTACGGGCTTCTACCGGGCTACCGGCATATTTTTCTATTTCCCGGAAGTCAGGATACACACAGCGTTGGCCTGATTCGTGGGAGATGACGGGGACATCTACATCGGATTCTTTATTTCTGTCCCAGTCGGTATCCGGTTGTCCTTCGTAGACCTTAACCGGGCCTTTGTTGGTTTGCTGGGAGACATAATACTGGTCGGACTTTACCCGGGTACGGGCGGTGGAACCACTGAACAGGTGGCGGTTGTCGAGTTCACGGCCTGTCGCTGTCAGTTCTTCAATAAAGTCGAAGTTGCCTGTGATTTCATTGCCATTGCAGTATAGTACAAAAGAGGGATGGTTGCCGTATTCTTTCAGGATGGCTCTCATTTCACGGCGGAAGAAGTTGTACCGGGCTTCGTCGGGTTCGGCATCTTTTCCCCACATCGGCATTTCGACTTCTAAATAAATTCCATATTTATCTGCCATCCGGAACGCGGCACGTGGCGGACACCAGGAATGGAAGCGCAAATGGTTCAGGCCATACTCCTTCATGAGCCGCATGATCCTCTCCCACTCTGCATCGTCAACCGGAGCATATCCAGTTTTGGGGAACACAGCGTTTTCGACATTGCCACGCAGGTGAACCGGCTGGTTATTGATCAGGACATGGTTTTTACCCTGAGCCACTTCCCGCATACCAAAGTCCGCTGACTTTTCATGTTGGTAAGCAGTGGTGCCGGTAGTGGTATTTAACCGGGCGGTTAGCGTATAAACATGGGGGTTAAATTCATCCCACAGTTTTATTTTGTTACCCAGGTGTACAATCTCTTCAACAAAAAGAACAGAATCATTTCCCTGGACAGGAATGGTTTTATGGAAATTATACTCTTCACCGGAGACTGTAAACAGGGTCTCCCCCGCAATCTCTTTCTTTGTGTGGTTATTCACCTGCATTCTTACCTTTACTGACTTATTCGCAATGTCCGGATAAATCTGCAGGTCGTCAATATATACCGGGTCAATAGCTACCAGTTTCATTTCTCCCAGGATACCATTCCAGTTGATTTGGGTAAATTCAGTGTGAGCATGGTTCCATTTATGGGTATTGTATTGGTAACGGTTGTCTATACACACAGTGATCCGGTGGGTTTTGCCAGGTGTCACAAACCCGGTCAGGTCGTGATTGTGAGGAACGCTGATATAATCTATTTTGCTGACTTCTTTTGTATCTACATAGATGGAACTCAACCAGTGGGTACGTTCAAAACAGATAAAAATCTGTTTCCCTTTCCATTCTCCAGGTATTTCGATGTCGCGCTGATACCATGCGGGTCCCATGTACTCGTACTTACGTGTGAGCCGGTCGATATATTTATAAGGGACTTTATAGCCGATCTGGTAATCGTCGGTGATGCCGGGCAGCGTAATGGTTTCCTGTAACAGATGGTTATAACGTGGTGACAGGGAACCACGGCGGAAGTCCATTACATCGGTCTGGAAACGCCACACACCGGACAAGTCGACTTCCTGGGTTTGCGCTTTTAGGAATGGTACCTGTAAAAGGAGTAACAGGGCAAGCGAAAGGGAACGTGGAGTACGCAGACGTACGCAGCTATTTTTTGTTGTTTTCATGGAGTTATTATTTCGTATTTATACATTGCATATTCATTGATGTGGCTGATCTCTATTTCTAAGGTGCCGTCACGGCCGGCTGTTTGGATAAAGGGGGTGCCGTTACCCAACAGGGGAGTACATTGTATGCGGGTTCCTCCGGGGAGCCATGTTTTGACGGGGTAGATACTTTCGGGATGGTTTTCGCGATAGAAGATAAAATATCCCCTACCCTCGTGTAGGGACTGGAATCCTGTCCATGATTTGCCGGAGGGTTCTTCCCCTATGGGGAGGATGACCCCCTGATGGAAATCGTGCTGTATCTCTTTATAGCCGGCAATTGTTTTATGGATGGTGAATGCTTCTTCGGGTAGTCCGCTCCCTTCAAACCATGCCAGGGGTTGCCCGGCCATAGTGGTGGCAAAGAGGTATTCAAAGGAGTAATTAGCAGGCGCGAAGAGTTCGTTTCCGTACTTTTCGCTGTTTCTCCATTTGTTGAGAAATTCGATTTGAAGTTTTTCCGCGGGAATGTATCTGGAGAGTTGCCACAGATTGCGTAGTGTATGGTACGGGTAATAGTTGCCCCAATCGGTATAACGGTTTTCAAGGAAGATGTTCCCGTATTCGGTAAACAGGTGGAACCCTCCACGGCGTCCGGCTGTGGCATCCAGGTTGAACACAACATGACAATTGGTTTCTTCGATTACTTTGTCAAACAGTTTCCGCAGGTTTACTTCGGATTGTTTGGTGGGAATGCCCAGCCCGTCGATCTTGAATGTACGTATACCGTATTCGTTGTAGAGGTCGATCAGTGCCTGCGCGTCTTTCTGCCAGTCTGCATAGTCATTTTGTACGCTGGGGTTGAACCAGAGGCAGATTTCGACGCCGAGTTGGTTGCCACGCTGCACAATGGGGTGCAGCCCGTTGGGATATTTTACGGGATCGGGTTTCCAGTAACCGGGATTGTCCCATACATTGTTGAAGGAACCTTTGGCAAGCGCTGAGTTGGGACTTTTACCTACCTGCCAGCCGTCGTCTATCTGGAAATGGGTGACTCCTAACCGGGCCGCCTGTTCGACTTCGATAAGGCTGAACTGTTCGTTTACTTTTGAATCCTGGCTACGGTCGCCCCAGGTATTCATCATTACCATTTCATCACGGCCGGGCAGTAGTTTGCGGATGTTCTTCTGATAGCTGCGCAGGGCTGTGAAGGAGGCAAGTTCGCTGCCGCTGTATACGCCTGTTACACAACTGTAGGTATTTGTCCACTCGTCCGGTTTGATATCGTTTTCGTTGATGCCTAACCCGGTAACGGCAATGTGTCCGAATCCGGCTGTAAAATCATGGCCGCTCCATGCCAGTTGCACACTGGATGAAGGGGCCTCTTTGAGAAAGAAGAATCCGTTTTCGTTCTCAGCATTGTGGGCAAACAGCAGGTTGCCGCGATAATTATTCCTGCGGTACGGAATGACATGTTGTTCAAATACGAGGTTGTTGTTCCAGTCGGTCACGTCGTAGAACTCTACGGCTTTGACATGCCAGTGGTTTCCCCCGAAGTTGAGCTGGTCAAGTATAGCGTTGACTTGTCTGGATTGCATATCTTCGGCAAACTCTATGTTTTTCATATCTGCCAGATTGGTGGCGCGTCCTCCGAATACACTGTTCGTAATGCCTTTGAGCCAGGTATGGCAGGCAATGGCCGGTGTGTTGTCGTAAACTTTGTATATGCGTTTTATATATAATGAGTCAAGTCGATAAGAGACGGTTACTTCCAGATAGGCGGGATGGATCATAGTTTCGTTGACCTGGCGTGTGGTGTAGGATGCCTGTTCGGCTACGGGTATATCTTTGGAAACAACTAAATCGGGGGTCCCGGTTTGGTTTATCCAGCACTGGTTGTTTGCTTTATCTGTCAGGCTATGGGTGATAAGGTTGCCATTGTTCCAGATAAATGTTCGTTCGATTACATTATTTCCGATGACTAAGGTGTCGTTCCGGAGGGTGCTGTAACTGTTGCCATGTAGGTGTAAACCTGATAACAATAGTGCGAATACCAGTGGAAGGGAACGCAGAATACGCGGATTACGCAGATTTACGCAGATTATTTTTTTACTGGACGTGAGGAATCTTAGATGGGTCTTTATCCAATTATTTTGTGACTTTTGTGACATTTTTTTTTATTTTATGGGTAGTACTTTTTTCATTATATCGACAAAGATGGCGGGCATTTTTTGCCGGGTATATCTCCGGTACTCTTTTGGCTTTCAGCCAGTACGATCTCCGGGTGGATACGGGGGAATTCCGGGGAAAAATTGTATTGGACAGGGTTCAAAAGAGTACCGGAAGTACATACACCTGCCGGTAATAGGAAAAAGAATAATATGGTCAATATGCGTCGCATTATTTATTACCTGTTATTTGAGACTTCTGGGGGTATCTAATCGGTTGGATTCATTAAATTTCTGATTGTCGGGCATGCCCTCTTTTCCTGCCCCCTGCCGCATCATTTGTTTTAGTTCCTCCAGATGGCCCTGGTACACTTTCCGGGGGGTTGTGTTGTATTTCTTACATAAGGCGGCGGCCATTCCGACTACTTCGCCCATCATGCCGGTTGTACGCATCACACGTACGGTTCCGAGGGCAACATGGGTTACGCTGATGTTGCGGCCTGCCATGAACAGGTTGTCGACGTTGCGGGAATAGAGGCACCGGTAGGGGGCGGCATAGGGATAGATGTAGATATGTTTGGTAGCTGCTTTAAATTCGGCTCCGGGAAAGTTTTCCGAATTAACCGGATCGGGAAAATGGAGGTCTATACTCCACGATGAGGTGAAGGAGGCGTCTTCGTGGAATACATTTTTATCGATATCATCCTGTTTGAGGATGTAATCACCCAACAGGCGGCGGGACTCGCGTTTGCCTGCGATGTAGGCGACCCAGCCCAGTTCACGGGTACGGTATTTATCGTTGTTTTTGAGTTCGTTTTTGAGGAAACTCCAGTTGGAGTACACGACCAGCAGCCCGTAGTCACGTATACGCTCAAAGTCGTTTATCTGGTCGAGGTGCATGCCTGTTTCCCATTTCCATTCGCCCATGGTTACGTTTTCCACATTTGTTTCATTGAAATCTACCCCGTAACGGAACCGGGGAAAGGTTGTTTTTTTACCGGCCTCCACGGAGTACCATTGTACGGAGGCTCCCATAGTCATTTTGTCGGCCGTTTCGGGAGCCAGTTCTTCGCCGAATGCGTCCCGGCTTTCACGTCCCATGTGAAAATCAGCTCCGGCAAGGTAACCGATGGTACCGTCGCCCGTACAGTCCGAGAATAAGGGAGCGGTAAAGGTTATTTCTTCTCCGGTTTCGATGTGTTGGGCTACGATGGAGTCGATCCTGTCCCCGCTTTTTTTCACGGAGACAGCGCGGTAGTTCGGGAAGAGGGTTACATTTTCTTCGCCTGCTATAAACGCGCTTTTCTTTTCATCTTCATAGTTTTCTGCCGGCTGTGCATTTCCTTCGCGGGAATGTCCGAATTCACGTTGCATACGGCCAAGTCCTTTGTTGGGTTCCAGTTCAATGCTTCCTCCCAGATGGACCCGTATTTCGGAACTGTTGTTTCCTCCCAGTACGGGACGGTCGTTTATGAGAGCGACTTTGCATCCGTTCCGTGAGGCTGTCGCAGCAGCGCACATGCCTGCGATCCCTCCGCCTACTACCACCAGGTCATAGGTTTCTGTCCGGGCCGGCAGGGTGGGTCTATTGCCTGCTTTTTTACGGAATGCCGCTAATTCTTCCGGAGCGGATGGGGGAATATCCTGTTTTCCGGTGGTGAAATAGATGGCATCGCACCGGCCGTTGAATCCGGTCAGGTCCTGGAGGGTAATGGTGGTTTCCCGGCTGTTGATGGCTACTGTTCCGGCATATTGCCACATCCATCTATTGCCTTCATCACCCAGGATAGTTGATAAACGTTTGTTACCTACCTTTAACCGGAATTTACCGGGGCCTTTTCCGTCATACCAGGGGCTTGTCCAATTGAAGGTGCGGACATAGACATGGTAGGTACCGGTTCCGGGAAAAGATACAGTGGTGGAGGCATCTTCTACGGGAACGCCCATGCCATGTGCCATTAAATAGGGTGAACCCATCAGGTCCATAAATTGCTGGTCGATTACCCAGCCACCTTTTTGGCTGAAGCTCTCGGCTTCAACCAAAAGGTTTGCTGCAAATACGGTTGTATTTAACAGGAGTGAGATCAGAAGGATTCCTCCTTTTTGTATCTGTTTTATCATTTGTTCTGAGAATATAAATAACACTATTTTACCTGTACTTCCTCCATAAGGATGGTCCACCCGGTAGCGGTTTTGTCTTCATTTAATGCCAATTGGATGGCGGGGGTATTGTCTTTTGTCGTATCTACGATTGCCACAGCCCACTTATAGGTTCCCGGGGCTACATCTACGGTTGTTTTGAAGTCATAGGAAGCCGGGGTGTCTTTCAGCCATTCGGAGGGTTCGCACTCTTTATCTACCCATACTGCTTTTACATTATCACCGGCATCTAACAGGGCGAAGGCTACTTTGTATTTGTAATTCCATTGGGGAATGTTGTTCGGAAAATATCCCCAACCCAGATTTCTCCAGCGGTGGTTTATGGTTACCTGCGCGCCTTTTTTGAAACTTTCGGGCAGGTAGACCTGGTCAGGATAGAGACGGTATCCGCCTTCAGCGATGAAGCGCTGTACCAGTCCGAAACTCAATGTAAACCAGGTTTCGGTTTCGTAACCGGCCCGGAAATCCATCATGTTGACATGGGCTTCGGCGGAATCGTCGAATTCACCCTGGCGCACGTCTTCCGGATGGTTTTCACGGTATTTACCACTGGGATCAATCCAGTACCGGTGGGTACCGCCAGTGATCCAGCCGCCTTCCATGATGATGGGACGTTTGTAGGTCCAGGTAGTGGCAAACTGTCTTTCCCAGTTTTGATAATAATCGGTCATTCCGAAAGCATCCTGCCGGAGGCTGTATCCTTTGTTGATGGCACTGGTTAACAGTTTAGCGCTGTTTTCATTGGCTGATCCCCAGCTGGCGGGGTGGCCTACCAGACGGTGATAGTTGATCACGAGGGGTACGTTTGTAAAGCAGCGGGTATAGAGGTCGGTCACCCATTCAAAGACTTCCTCTTTAAGCCGTTCTGTATTTTCGCTGACATTTTCGCCAATGTTCTTTTCATAAATAACATTGTGGGCTTCTCCCCATTTGCCAAACCCGTAGGCATCAATAAAGGCACAATGTTCCGGGTCATTGAAGTCTTTTGCCAGTTCTTCTATAAACTTCGCATAGTATTGTCTGAATACCGGATCTTGCGGTATGGGGGTTATCCGGGTGGGATAATTGGCATTTTCGAGATACGACTCGGCACCGGCATTGAATATGAATTGGGGGGTATTCATTCCCTGGTCACGGCCATCTACCACAATCCGGAAAGCGATGGGCAGGCCTCTTTCGAGGGCTCCCTGTACCAGGCGTCCCATCTGGGTGTTTTTATCCCGCCAGGTGTACACTCCGTCACTGGGGTTAAGAGAGGACCAGCTTGTACGGACATAGCAGGCCGAGGCATAATCAATTACTTTTACCCGTTTACCGAGGTCGGGCACATAATATTCGGTATCCCAATACGTGGGTTCCTGGTCACGGGCGGCATACATGACCCACCCGTTTAACGGGTTACGCAACGGACTGGTTTTGTCGGCCCTGGGAGATACCAGGATGCCTTCGGGAGCTTCTCCGCCGCCTCCGTCGCCGTTGACCTCGTCGTTACCGCAGGCATTGAATGCGGTGCATATTAAAGCGATTAATAGGTATGAAATCATCGTTTTATATTTCATGGTTGTTGTTTTATAATTTATTTTTGAAAATAGCAGGTGTTACAACGGGAATGTATTCCCCAGGTCTGTTGTTTTAAGTCCTGGGGAATATTCCGGTTTCTTTACAAATCCTTTTTTACCTGTTATAGGCTATCATGATCATATTTCTCAGGTCAAGGATGATAAAGTTAGTGCCGGCAGGAAGACTGAAATAGGCATTCCGTTCGTTGCTGCTGTAACCACTGTACAGATCCATTTCTTTCCCCAGCGTAACAGAGGTATCGGAGGCGGTGTTATTGCCGGTATAAACAAACGACTGATTGTGCGGATAGACGCCGAATTTGGTTCTTCCGGTGATGGCCGGCCCTGAGTAGATGAAGATCTGCGGATCTGCCATACTTTGTGTCCAGTCACCTGTTTTCCATCCCCAGCCGGTTGGTTCGCCATAGTGCCAGATGTTGGTTACTTCTGTCACCATATTGGTTACTTCATCATTTTCGGTTAACGGCCATTCCACAATAGCCGGGGCCAGGGGTTGATCAGGTGTATAGATGGTAATGGTGGTCTGGTCCATATTGACCACGATACGGTATTCACCGTCTGCCGGGATATTCCAGGAGATGGGTGTTTCCTGCATCCTGACCTGCCGGGGTTCACCGGCTTTTACAGTACCGTTTCCATCTTCGGGCACAATGTAATAGGTTTCTCCTTCGAGTTCAACAGGGATTTGCAGGTCACCGGCGGATAAGTCCCCCAGCCATGCATACTGGCTCTCGTTCTCTACTGTCTGAACCATTTCTGTTTTATCTGATACGGCACTGCCATCTATATACATATTGTCGGCACCAAAGACTTCTACTTTTATGGGTTGTACATCGACTGTTACTGTGCGTACTTCGGGGGCTTCAAAGGTAGCTCCTCCCTCCCACTGGGCGATTACCCGGAATTCCAGGGTAAATGTTTTGTTTACTTTAAGTTTCCATTTATCATTCGCCCAGTTATTCAACTGTTCGGAGGTGAAACTTCTACTGAACACTCCATCATCTTCATAGGTAAGAATAGCGGTGGAGGAACCAAAGTTATTACCTACTATATCCAGTTTGGTAGTATAGGATACCAGGTGGTCACCGGGTACATCCCGTGCCTCTGTCCACGTGAAGGTGATAATCTCCTTCTGCATGTTGGCTGCATCTAATGCGATGCTTTCAGCGGAAGCTGTCAGTGTCAGCTTCTCCTCTACCTTATCAATATCCTTTATATCGTTGTCGCAGGCGGTCAGGCAAAAGCCGGCAAACAAGAGTGATAATGCTTTATATATTACTTTTTTCATGCGTATTCGTTATTAGTTTGTTTTATTGTAACCCGGATTCTGTGGGAATTCAACGTCACGGTTAGAATTGATGATCGACTGTGGTACCGGCCACAGGGTGTGATATTCTTCTACTTTATCTTTCAGTGAACTGTTGTATTTTTTCACACGTTCTACATATTTACCGGTACGTGTCAGTGTAAAACGGCGGCTTTCTTCACCAACCAGTTCACGGATACGTTCATCCAGCAGGAAGTCCATGGTCATTTCAGCGGCTGTGATCTGGGTGGCTCCGGCACGCCGGCGTACTTCGTTGACCGCGTCGGCGGATTTCTGCGGATTGTTCTGTCCGAGGTAGGCTTCGGCCAGTAACAAATAGGTCTCGGCCAGACGGAATTTCATACGGTCCCGGTAACTACCGGTAAGATCTAATTTTTCCTCACGGCCATAGAAGAACTTGGTAAGGGCCGGGAACAGGGATTTTGTTGAAAACCAGGTTTGTTCGGTGATGTTACATTTTTTACCATACAGGGATGTTTCAGCCGGGTTGTTGTAGTACCAGTCACGCTTGATATTGTAATTTGAATTGCGGATGTCTTTCTCATCATAAATACCGGGATAATCCCCTTCGGCGTTGGTTCCCTGCGTACCTATCCACCATTTCATCGGTTGGATCTGGGCAATACCGCGGCCACCTAATGTGTCTGCCAGGACAAAGCCGTTGATGGTAGAATAATTAGGGATCCATGCTCTGCGGGTCCAGTCGTCGGAATTCACTCCTCCCCCGATCGCATTGTATTCAAATTGCAGTACAAAGATGCTTTCGAGGTTACCGCTTTTGCGGTTTTGATTGTTTTCCAGGAACAGATCGCTGAATACGTCACCAGCCTGGTCTTTGCCGGCACCATAACGGGATTTCATCAGTTGGTAATATCCACAATCTATGACTTTCAGGGCTGCTTCTTCCGCTAACTGGTAATCTCCCTGTAACAAAGCTATTTCACTTAACAAATGCCAGGCTGCCCATTTGGTGAGTCTTCCTTCTTTCAGATCGCTGGCATCAGGATTTTCAGGCAGGTTTTCCGCCGCGAATTTTAAGTCCTCTATCATGTGGCCGATTACTTCTTTTTTCGGGTCACGGGTAAAGTCGAGCTGGAAATCATACAATATGTCTTCCACATACGGTAC
>JAJQES010000216.1 GCA_021201565.1 Tannerellaceae bacterium | reverse complement strand
TAGATGATTAATCAAAAAAACAATACATCGTTTTACGCTTTTAGGATGAACCGGGCGTTTTAGTTAAAAATCCCTATCGCCCCTGGCCGCTGGTGCGGATCATCTGCTGGCTCTGCTGGCGCGGATCTCCGAATCCGTACCTTAGTGAATTAGTGGTTCTCTTTAAGTAAAAATTAAATAAAACTATCTTGTTCCCCGGCTTGACCGGGGACCGCATGAAAACTGGCGATAGTTACAATATAAAAAATGATAAAGCCTTTTCTTATGCGGTCCCCGCTTTCGCGGGGAACATAGTCTGTGTTTGGGCACGGATACGGAGATCCGCGCCAGCATAGCAGGGTGCCTCCGGTATCTCCATCCATCCGTTCCGGTATCTCAATTCGTTGAGACCGGTATCTCAATGAATCCAGATACCGGGACCGGTCAATTGGCTTCGGTATCCCGTTGGTTTGGGGTACCGGAGGCACAGATAAGGTTACATTCCTGTGAAAACGAATCTTCCCATCCGGTAGATGACCCGGTAGGGGCTGTTTCGGTTCCGGAGACTCTGAGAACGAGTACCGGAACGGATGCACGTGAGGTGTTTGATTTCCTGCTCAATACTCATAAGCATTTTAAGAGTAAAGAGTTGTTGGTGTCTCCTTATTATATGCGTGACCAGTTTGAGGAACTGATTGCGAAAGAGATCAAATTTGCTGCCAAAGGGCGTAAAGCATATATCTATGCAAAATTCAACAGTCTGACAGATAAACGTATGATCCGCCGGCTTTACCAAGCGAGCCAGGCCGGCGTGGAAGTACGCCTGGTCATCAGGGGGGCTGTATTTTGCAACCGGGAATTAAAGGGCTTAGCGAAAACATCCGTGTTATTAGTATTGTTGATAAATATCTTGAGCATGCCCGGTTGCTTATCTTTCATCATGCGGTGAAAATAAAACCTTCATTATGAGTGCGGACTGGATGACCCGGAACCTGGACCAGCGGGTGGAAGTGGCGGCTCCGGTATATGATCCGGAAATTAAACGGACGTTAATGGATTTTTTCCTGATCCAATGGTCGGACAATGTAAAGGCTCGTATTCAGGAAAAAGAAGGAACTAATACATATATAGTCAACCATAAAAAGAGGTGCCGTTCACAGGAAGAATTGTATGAATTTTATAAAAACGGAGGTAGGAGAGTAGATGAAGATTGAAACGTATGCCGCGATTGATATCGGATCGAATGCGATCCGGTTGCTTATTAATAATGTGGATAAAAGCCTGAGACATCCTGATTTCAAGAAAGTGGCTTATATCCGGGTTCCTATCCGGCTGGGAGCGGATGTGTTTACATCCGGAATGATTAGTGAGGAAAAGAAAGGACTGGTACTGGAGGCGATGATGGGTTTCCGGCATTTGATGAACGCCTATAAGGTGAAGTCTTATAAAGCGTGTGCTACGAGTGCGATGCGTGACGCGGGTAATGGCCGGGAAATTGTAAAAACGATTAAAAAGGATAGTAATATTGATATTGAGATCATTACCGGCCGGGAGGAAGCAAATATGATTTTTGAAGCCGGTGGACTGGATGCGATGATGGATAAGAACCGGAACTATCTGTATGTAGATGTCGGAGGGGGGAGTACAGAGCTTGTCCTGTATGGCGACCAGCATAAAATAACTTCCCGTTCTTTTCAGTTGGGGACGGTGCGCCTACTGTCGGGAAAGGTCGTGAAAAGTGAGCTGGAGAATTTTGAGGAATGGCTGGAAGAGATTTATCGGAACCATGCTCCATTAAGTATTATCGGCTCGGGTGGAAATATCAATAAGATTCATAAACTGGTGGGTAAACGGGAGGGAGAACACCTGACATATACGGAAACCAAGATCCTGTATGATGTCCTCCGGAATATGACCTATGAAGAACGGATCCTGAACTATAAACTGAATCCTTACCGGGCGGATGTGATCATTCCTGCTCTACGCATCTTCCTGATGATTGCTAAAATCTGTAAAACCAATGAAATATATGTTCCCAAACTGGGACTGGTAGACGGACTGATCCATCATTTATATCAGGAACAGATCAGGAGTAAGAAGTGAGGAGTAAGAAGTCAAGAAGTCAAGGAGTAAGAAGTTAATGAATGCTGGCGCGGAACTCTGGTTCCATGCCTTGGTATTTTGCTATTTTAGGCATGGATTTTTAGGCACGGAACCAGAGTTCCGCGCCAGCGTTAGTTAGTTATCTTCTTAACTTCTTGACTTCTCACTTCTTACCTTCTTATTTCTTAATGCTGCATAAATGAGAGGGAGACAAATTCCATCACTAAGGGGAGTTCCATACGCCAGTAGCTCCAGGTATGGCCGCCGTCTTTTACACGGTATTCGTGGGGAATCCCGTTTTTGCGGAACAGGATGTGCAGACGGCTGTTGCCTTCATACAGGAAATCATCATCCCCACAACTGATGTACCAGCGGATCTGTTTGATCTGTTTTAGTTCATCCTCAGAGGCATTTTCCAGAATGGAGGGAATACTATGACGGACGAAGTAATTTTCAAGCTGGGCTTCGGTTACATCCGGCTGGCGTTCCCGGATATTGTTGCGGAATAGTTCCCGGTCCCAGTTGCCGGTAGCTGCACTAAGCGGAGCAGCGGCTGCAAAGAGTTCAGGCCGGTGCAGGGCATAAAAGATAGTTCCTCCGCCTCCCATGGAGAGTCCGGCTATGGCCCGGTAGCGGCGTTCAGACCGCACACGGTAGTTTTTCTCAATATGAGGAATTAATTCATTAAAAAAGAACTCTTCGTAATTGAATTTTCCATCTATAGCATTAAAATAGCCCCTGACTCCGGTGTTGGCATCGGGCATAACGATGATCATGGGCCCGGCTTTGCCTTCGGCAATTACGTTGTCGGCAATATGTTGTACCTGTCCGAACTGTACCCAGCCGGTATGGTCGTCGCCGGCTCCATGCAACAGGTATAAAACCGGATAATGGCGGTCTGTTTCGTCATAACCGGGCGGCAGGTAGATAGAATATTTCCGGTCTGCTTTCAGGATGTTGCTTTGGATGATACGGGTTTCAAAGACTTTCCCCTGTTGTGCATAACTGAAGGAAGAGATTGCCAGCAGGAAAAGGATACATAGGATGGATGTCTGTTTGAATGTTTTCATGGGGTTATCTGTTTAAGATTAAATTGGTTTTAAATTTAAAAACATTTTTCAAAAAGATATGCAGCGGTTGCGCTCTTTTTTTCATCCTTTTTTATGAAGGTTAACGGTATGGGTGTTGTTGATTATTATTGAATGTATAACATTAATATTATTTTTTTACGCTATGAAAACAAAATCGGTTTATTTATTGCTGTTGAGTGTGTTTTTGTTAACTTCTCTCTTTTTTACCTCCTGTAATGATGATGTTGTTTATTATCATCCGCAGGGATATAGATCCTGGTTTACTGTAAAGGTAGAGAATGATACCCATTATCTGGTGAATAAGAAAGGTAAAACCTTTTTGCCGGTGAATGATATGTCCGGTTATAAAGTGACCAAGGATCACCGGGCCTATATCTATTATGATATTCCCCTGGAGGCGGAATGTGATCCGTATGATTACCCGATCCGGATTCACTATATGGATACGATCCTTTCCAAATCACTGGCTGAGAACCTGGGGGAACGTAACGATGAAGTATATGGAACTGACCCGGTACGGATTGAGTATATTTCGCTTGAAGGGGGCTTTGTGAATATCAAGTTCGGTACTTACTGGGGCAGACTTGAATCTCATTTTGTAAATCTGGTTCAGGAGAATGAGGAAAATCCTTATAGCCTGCGCTTCCGCCATCATGCATATAATGATCCGAAAGCTCAGTGGGGTACTGCCTGGGTGGCCTTTAATGTGGAGGAGCTGGCACTGGAGGAGACAACCGGAACGGTGACGTTGACGGTAAAAGTATTGAGCTATAACAATGAAGTGAAAGAGTATGAATTGAAATATACCCCGGGGGATACCGGTCCGGAAACTGCTGAACAGGAAAAGGAAGAGGTAAGCTCACTGGTCTTTATGAAATAATATGAGTAGTATATGAAGAGGTTTTTGTTGAGTATGTTGGTGTTGATGTGTACTGGTGGCATAGCCCATGCCCAGATTACACAGGAAGAGCTGGATAGGGCGGTTGCGGAGGTAGAAGCTGCGACAATGAATAAGAAGGAGAAAGACAAGGCGTTACGTGCCCTTACGGATTCAGTGATGTTTCAGAATGCACTCTATGCGCTGGATCACCGGGAGTTTGTCCTGGAGGCGGAGAAGATCACCTTTAAAAGAGGGCGTTGGAGATATGTGACTCCCCATACTAATTTTATTTCGCTGGATGGGGACCGGGCTGTGGTACAGATCGCTTTTGAAGGCGCGCCTCCGGGACCGAATGGGATAGGTGGTATTACGGTAGAAGGCCGGGTTACTAATCTGAAAGAGAGAACGGATAAAAAAGGAAACCGCTATTTGACGATGAATGTAATGGGTTCCAGTATTTCCGCTACGGTGGAGATCCAGCTGCCTGCAAAAGGGAACAGGGCAACGGCCAATGTTTCTCCCACTTTCAGTTCCAATCGTTTTACCCTGAGTGGTGACCTGTACCATACTTCAGAGGCCCGTATTTTTAAAGGCCGCACCCGCTTCTGACAGGAACATCTGATTCTAAATAAAGAGACAGGGACTATGTATGTAATTCAAACCCAATAGTTCCTGTCTCTTTGGTTTGGTACAAGAGTAGAAAAACGTGCAGTGAATACGGCTTAATTTATTCGTTTTTATTTAATTGCGATTTAATTATCTGTATGCGGCTAATCAATTCGTTTGTTTTATGATTGTTTTTCCGGATGATCCCGGGACGTAAATAAAAGAAATTGAAACCAATCCATGCCAGTGTGATGAATTTTTACCTGAATAAAGGAAGGGTTCGTCAATTTCACTGTAAAAATGGTTTTTAATGGGGATAAAGATCTAAATTGAATATTTTTTGTTATATTTAGAAATGAATAATAACCCTAAAATCTGTTGTTATGGGAGCAAAGAAGAACTTCGTGCTGGATACCAATGTAATACTGCACGACTATAAATGTCTCAATAATTTTCAGGAGAATAATATTTACATCCCCATTGTGGTTCTGGAAGAGCTGGATAAGTTCAAGCGTGGGAGTGATCCGATCAATTACAATGCCCGGGAGTTTGTCCGGGAGTTGGATGAATTGACGGATGAGGATCTCTTTCAGAAAGGAGCTGACCTGGTGCAGGGAGGGAAGTTATGGATTGTGACGGCTGACCGGTATCATAAGGATATTCCGGCTTCCTTTATTGAGAAGACGGCGGATAATATGATCCTGGGCTGTACCCGTTATATTGCCAGACAACATCCGGAAATAAAGACCATTCTGGTAACCAAAGATATTAACCTGCGGATGAAGGCCCGTGCCCTGGGACTTTTCTCAGAAGATTATACCAACGACAAAGTGGTAGATGTGGATATCTTCCAGCGTGCCCATGAAACGTATGAAAATATCGATGCGGACCTGATTGATAAGATCTACTCACAACCGGAGGGAATTGATGCGGACCTGTTGGAAATAACGAGCAAACTAAGCCCGAACGAATGCTTTATATTGAAGAGTGTACGCAATTCTGTATTAGCTCGTTATAATCCGTTTACGGGTACGGTGAAAAAGGTGGAGAAAAGTTCAAACTATGGAATTACCCCCCGGAATGCGGAGCAAAGTTTTGCTTTTGAAGTGTTGAATGATCCGGAGGTGAAACTGGTAGGGATTACCGGAAAGGCGGGTACGGGAAAAACCTTACTGGCATTGGCTTCGGCTTTGAAGCAGGCGGGTGTTTATAAACAAATCCTGCTGGCCCGTCCGATCGTGTCGCTGGCTAACAAGGACATTGGGTTCCTGCCAGGCGATGAAAAACAGAAAGTGGCTCCGTATATGCAGCCCTTGTTTGACAACCTGAATGTGATCAAAGGACAGTTTACTTCTTCGAGCAATGAGGTAAAACGGATTGATGAGATGCAAAAGGAAAACCAGTTGGTCATTGAGGCATTGGCGTTTATCCGGGGACGTAGTTTATCGGATACGTTCTGTATCATTGATGAGGCACAGAACCTGACTCCCCATGAGATCAAAACAGTGATCACCCGGGCTGCGGAAGGAACCAAAATGGTTTTTACAGGGGATATTCAACAGATTGATTCTCCTTATCTGGATGCCCAGAGCAACGGACTGGCCTATATGATCGACAAAATGAAGGGCCAGGACCTGTTTGCCCATATTAACCTCGTAAAAGGCGAACGAAGCCAATTGGCGGAACTGGCCTCGGATTTATTGTGAGTTTTTAGAAGATAAGAAGACAGGAGGTAAGAAGAGAATATTCCTGCAATGGATAAATAGCCCGGGGTTAAGCGAAGCGGTACCCCGGGTTATTTTGTGCATTCTTTTTTCTGTGCATGTTCCATTTTTTATTTAATTTGTAAGATTGTAAATGAAAAGTGTGCACCTCATACAGAAATAACAAACCGTTATATGGATGACAAACAAAAGTTTTTGGAGATAGAATGCCATTTATTACCTGTTTTTAATGCAGCTATGCAGCAGAACCGTTTATCTGTTCTCCGCCGTTTTTCCCTGAGAAATAATACCACAACCCCCCTAAAGAATATACAGATCACTTTTTCGGCAGACTCTTTTTTGCCGGAACCGGTGGTGTATACGCTGGAGAATCTGGCTCCATGGGAACGGGTCTGGCCGGAGGATCTGACTATACAACCGGATAGCGAATGGTTGGTGGCCTTGTCGGAACCGGTCTCAACAGAAGTAAATGTCAAAGTCGAATCGGAAGGTCATGTGCTTTTCTCACGGAGTTATCCGCTGACTGTGTTGGGGTATGAACAATGGAGTGGGAGTGAGGTGTTGCCGGAACAGGTCGTTTCTTTTATCCAGCCGGCTCATCCGTTATTGTCTGCTATATTAAACCGCGCGTCTGGCCTGATGAAGGAGTGGACGGGGGATGGTTCCCTGAATGAATATCAGAGCCGGGATGTCAACCGGGTGAAGCAACAAATGGAAGCGATCCGGCAGGCGCTGCAAGAGGAAGCGATCCGGTTATTACCGCTTCCTCCGGCTTTCCGGCAGCCCGGCCAGTGGATTCGCCCGGCAGAAACTGTACTGGCGGGTAGGCAGGCCAATCCGTTGGATTTGGCCCTTTTATATGCTTCCTGTCTGGAAGCAGTGGGTTTACATGCATTGGTTGTCTTTTCGGAAAACAGGTTGTTGAGCGGTGCCTGGCTGGTTGATGAGATCTTTCCCGATCCGGTAGTGGATGATGTCGCTGCCCTGACAAAGCGGATTGCGGAAGGGGTGGACGAGATTTTGTTGGTGGATATGGTTTCCCGGCAGTTACTGCCGGATGACTCTTTCCTGTATGTGGTAGATGTGACCCGTAGCCGGCTGGCAGGTGTGTATCCCCTTTTACGCCGGGTACGGACAGAGACCGGTTGGGAGGTGATCCCCGAAGAGTTTCATCTGTATGCGGAGGGACGGATACCTCATGAACTGAAACCGGTCGATTTTACCGCTCCGGAGGATGACCGCCCGTTGACAAAACAGGTGCTCTGGGAACGGAAGCTGTTGGATCTGAGCCTCAGGAATAGCCTGTTGAATTTGCGGGTGACACGTAATACCCTGCAATTGATCTCCCTGGATCTGGCTTGTTTTGAGGATGCGCTGGCGGATGGAAAAGAGTTTTCTATCCTACCTGTTTTTGACCAGTGGGAACCGTTTGAACAGAGTAGGGAATTGAAGCATATACCGCCTCCGGATGAACAAACGGCCCGCTTTCTGGCTACTGAACTGGCGCAGCACCGGTTGCGTTCGTATCTGCCGGAACCGGACCTGAAAAAGGCATTGCTTTATCTGTACCGTTCTTCCCGGGTTTCGATGGAAGAGAATGGAGCGAATACACTTTACCTGGCATTGGGATTTCTGAAGTGGTATGAAACGGCAGCCAGTATCAAACCCCGGTATGCCCCGGTCCTGTTGTTACCGGTTGAAATTATCCGCAAGCCGTCAGCCGGAGGATATGTGATCCGTTCACGGGAGGAGGAGACGATGTTAAATGTTACGTTGCTGGAGATGTTACGGCAGAATTTCGGCATTGTAATTCCCGGTCTGGACCCGTTGCCGGTCGATGAGAGCGGGGTGAATGTGAAACTGATTTACTCTATTGTCCGGAACAGCATTAAGAATCAGGATAGGTGGGATGTGGATGAGCAGGCTGTCCTGGGTACTTTTTCTTTCAATAAGTTTATCATGTGGAACGATATCCACAACAATGCGCACAAGCTGGTAGGGAATCCGGTGGTATATAGCCTGATGAATGGGATGATTGAGTGGGAAGCCACGGAGGTCGCTACCGATGCTTCGGTGCTCGACCGGGAACTGTCTCCGGCGGATATCCTGTTGCCGATCAGTGCCGACTCCTCGCAGTTGGAAGCGATCCATGAGGCGGTAACCGGGAAGAGTTTTATTCTGCACGGACCTCCGGGAACCGGAAAGTCACAAACGATTACCAATATAATAGCGAACGCCCTGTATCAGGGAAAAAGGGTGCTGTTCGTTGCTGAAAAGATGGCGGCGCTTTCCGTGGTACAGTCACGCCTGGCAGCGTTGGGGCTGGCTCCTTTTTGTCTGGAACTTCATTCCAATAAAACAAAGAAGAGTACCGTGATGGAGCAGTTGAGGAAAACGACAGAAGTTGTCCGGTATAAGTCCCCGGAACAATTCGCTGCCGAAGCGGAACGTCTGCACTTGTTGCGCGCTGAACTGAATAAATACATTGATGCCCTTCATACGCCTTATCCGTTCGGGTTGTCCCTCTATGAAGCGATTACCGGATACCTGGGGATAAAGCAGCCGGTGGAAGTGGCTTTCCCTCCCTCTTTGCTGGAAGAACTGGCTCCGGAACGTGTCCGGGAATGGGAGGAGGCGATCCGTGAAGTGATGGAGGTTGCCCATACATTCGGACATCCGGCAGGACATCCGTTGACAGGGATTTCGACTCCTTCTTATTCCTCCGGATTAAAGGACGAATCCCTCTGCTGCCTGGAAGGATTGATTGCAACTCTTACTAAATTACAGGATCATCAACAGGAGTTTAATTCATTGATGGGTGAGCCTCCTGTGACGCCGGGTAAGAAACAAATGGATATCACGGCTACTTTGTTGCAGGTATTGTTACAGATTCCTGAATTGCCATCCAGCCTGTTAATGGCTCCTTCTTTACCGGATCTGCTGGATGAATACAGGGAAGTTGTTACGCATGGTATAAACCGGGATGGATTGTGGAATGAGATAAAAATCTCTTTTACGGAAGAAGTTAAAAGGATGCCGGCACGAAGCTGGCAGGAAGAGTGGGCACGATACCAGGCAAAATGGTTTTTGCCCCGTTGGAGGGGCCGGCGTAAGATAACGAAAGAACTGGGAAGGTATGCACGGATGCAAAAAGTGGATAAGGGCCAGGTTCCGGAGTGGCTGGATAAAATCGGAAGCTGGCAGGAAGAGGTGTCTTATCTGGAAAAATATACTTATGATCTGGCTGCTTATTTTGGGAAAGCGGGACGGCATGGCCGGGAAGAGTGGTCTGTAATCCGGCAGATCATTGATGGAACGGATGAAATAAACAGATGTATCTTTCAATATGCCGGAGATATGAACCAGGCTGTCCGGTTACGTGAAAACCTGAGCCGGCAGGTGCGTCCGGGTATGCATTCCTTCCGGTCAATGTATGGGGAATCCCTGCGGGAACTGAGCCGTTTGCTGGATGATTTTGGAAGATATAACCAACAGTTGACAGCCCTGTTAGGGGTGGACCAGGAAGTATTATATGGTGACCCGGAGGAGTGGCAGCAAAAAGCGCTTAGCCGTCTGAAAGGATGGCAGGCCCATATAGGACGTTTGAAAGACTGGTATCAATGGTCACGGGTGTACCACCGGTTGAAAGAGTTACAGATTGGTTTTATCGGGGATGCGTATGTGGCAGATCAGCTGTCTACAGACGATTTACAGGAGATTTTCCGGAAGAGTTACCGGAAAGCAGTGATCCTTTATATTTTTGCCCGGCAGCCGGAACTGGAATTGTTTAACGGGGCGCTTTTTGAAACAGTGATCCGGCGTTACAGGGACTTGGCGGCGGAGTTTGAAAAACTGACCCGCCGTGAACTGTATGCTAAACTGACCTCATCGATCCCTTCTTTTACAAAAGAGGCATCGCAGAGTTCGGAAGTGGGGATCCTGCAAAAAAATATACGGAATAATGCCCGGGGGATTTCCATCCGGAAATTATTTGACCAGATTCCCAGTCTGATGGAGCGGCTTTGTCCCTGTATGCTGATGAGTCCTATTTCTGTTGCACAATATATTGATCCGGAGGCTGAACCCTTTGACCTGGTGATCTTTGATGAGGCGTCACAGGTTCCGACCTATGAGGCGGTCGGAGCGATTGCCCGGGGAAAACACATCGTCATTGTCGGTGATCCGAAGCAAATGCCTCCCACCAGTTTCTTTAGTGCAAATACGGTGGATGAAGAGTATATGGAGATGGAAGACCTGGAAAGTATTCTGGATGATTGTCTGGCACTTTCCATCCCTTCCAAATACCTGCTGTGGCATTACCGGAGTAAACATGAGAGCCTGATTGCCTTCAGTAATTCGGAATATTATGATAATCACCTCAACACATTTCCCTCGCCGGATAACCTGGAAACCAGGGTTCGCCTGGTTCCGGTCACGGGTTACTATGATAAAGGGAGAAGCCGCCAGAACAAAGGGGAGGCGGTGGCTGTGGTAAATGAGATCATCCGGAGGCTTTCAGATGAAGAACTTTGTAAAAAGAGTATGGGAGTCGTTACATTCAGTTCGGTACAACAAACGCTGATTGAAGATCTGTTGTCGGAACGGTTATCGGCCAATCCGCAATTGGAGAGCCTGGCGTATGAAGCAGAGGAACCTGTTTTTGTAAAGAACCTGGAGAATGTGCAGGTGTATGAACGGGATGTGATTCTCTTTTCTGTAGGATATGTCCCGGATAAAAATGGAAGGGTAAGCATGAATTTTGTTCCGTTGAACCGGATTGGTGGGGAGCG
>JAJQES010000477.1 GCA_021201565.1 Tannerellaceae bacterium | reverse complement strand
AACTTATAATAATATGAAAACAAAAATGATTCTGGGTTTTATTTGGGTCACTTGTTTGTTGTCGGCACAGAAACAACCGGTAGAAGTCGAACTGGTACATCCTAATTCTTTTTCTATGATCGTTTTACCCGATCCGCAGAGTTATAATAAATTTGATGTGAATCAGCCTTTATTTGAATTAATGACAGCCTGGATTGGTAATAATATAGAACGTTTGCGTGTGAAAGCTGTTTTATGTACAGGGGATTTGGTTGAACAGAATGAAATCCGGATACCGCATGGAATCAATGGCAATCAAACCAGTGAGGAACAATGGCAGGCAGCTTCCCGGGGATTTGCCCGGCTGGATCACAAAGTTCCCTATGTGGTATGTACAGGTAATCATGATTACGGATATGAGAAAGCAGAAAACCGGATGACTAACTTTCCCCGGTATTTTCCTTCCGAACGGAATTCCTGCTGGCGTAAAACATTAGTAGCTGTTGGCAGAAATCAGGATGGTATTCCTACTCTGGAAAATGCAGCATACGAATTTGAAACAGGTACATGGGGAAAATTATTAGTTGTTTCCATAGAGTTTGCTCCCCGGGAAGAGATGCTGGACTGGGCTAATTCAGTTATTCAATCTCCTACATATAAGAATCATAAAGTATTTATCCTGACTCATTCCTATATGGAAACAGACGGGGAAATCATAGAAAAAGAAGGCTATAAACTATCTCCGGCTACGTATGGTAAAACTATCTGGGAAAGAGTGATATATCCGAATGAGAATGTGTGTTTTGTATTATGTGGGCATGCCTGTGTTGTTGGTAGTCATAAAGAAAATGTAAGTTTCCGGACAGACCGGAACAGTGCCGGAAAGTTAGTTCCTCAGATGATGTTCAACGCACAAACTGCCGGAGGAGGATGGTATGGGAACGGTGGAGACGGCTGGTTGCGTATTTTTGAATTCATGCCGGATGGAAAAACAATAAAAGTCAGAACCTTTTCTCCTTTATTTGCCATTTCACCCGTTACTGCTCAATATGCATGGCGTACTGAAACCTTTGACCAGTTTGATATTGTTATTGAATAAAGAAGAGTAGTGAGGTTTTTTACTACCTTTGCTGTCAATAATAGTGTATAGGTATGGAGAGTAATCAATCAATAGGATATATGAATGTTCCGGTTCCGAAAGATACAGATCTTATTCAGGAAATAGACCGGATGCGTAAAGAGAAGAATGCGATTATTCTGGCTCATTATTACCAGACAGGTGACATTCAGGATATAGCTGACTTTGTAGGGGATAGTCTGGCGCTGGCTCAGTGGGCAGCTAAAACGACAGCCGATATTATTGTACTCTGTGGGGTTCATTTTATGGGTGAAACAGCCAAGATCCTTTGTCCGGATAAAAAAGTATTAGTACCCGACCTGAATGCCGGTTGTTCCCTGGCTGATAGTTGTCCGGCTCCTGATTTTGCCGAGTTTGTAAGCCGGCATCCGGATCATACCGTTATCTCGTATGTAAATACCACTGCAGCTGTAAAAGCTGTAACGGATGTAGTAGTAACTTCTACAAACGCGCGTCAGATTGTGGAAAGTTTTCCGCCGGACACAAAGATCATTTTTGGTCCGGACCGTAATTTAGGTAACTATATTAATAGTATTACCGGCCGGGATATGGTATTATGGAATGGTGCCTGCCATGTACACGAACAATTCTCTTTAGAAAAAATACTGGAATTAAAAACACAATATCCCGAAGCGGAAGTGATTACTCATCCGGAATGTAAACAACCTATTATTGAGGTCTCTGATTTTGTGGGTTCTACTGCCGCTCTCTTAAAACATACCATTACTTCGGATAAACAGCAATTCATTGTAGCGACTGAAAGTGGTGTAATCCATGAGATGCAAAAACAGAGTCCGGATAAATTATTTATTCCGGCTCCTCCCAATGATAGTACCTGTGCCTGTAATGAATGTGTATTCATGCGGCTCAATACCATGGAAAAATTATATAACTGTCTCAAATTTGAGTTACCGGAAATTCATGTAGATGAAGAGGTACAAAAAAAAGCCATCAAACCTATCCAACGCATGTTGGAAATATCCGCAGAGTTGGGATTATAAATGGTGAAATCTGTTCCTGAAAATTTTATTTTGATCCGGTAATCATATAATAGTTAAGTGTAATTTGTATATTTGCTATTATACGAATGAAAAAAGCAGGAAAGGATCCCCTGGATGGTGTACGAGGAATTTTATATCCATTGGTACTCACGAATGAAACACTTTGCCTGTGAATATGTAGTCTCGCACGAGGATGCGGAAGATATTGTACAGGAAGTATTGACAGAACTGTATGAAAAATATGACTTACTAAAAGATCATGTGAATCTGGTAGCTTATATTTTTACAGCTGTCAAGAACAGATGTATTGATCATTTGCGACAAAAGATCCGCCATCAGGAATCTGCCACTCTTATGCAGGAAGAATATTACCTCGCTATCCGCATGAAATTTGATTCATTAGAAATCCTGGACCAGGAAATTTTCAGGGAAGATACTATTGAGCAGATCATCCGGAAAGCATTGGAGAAGTTACCTGAAAAATGCCGTCGTATTTTTATACAACACAAAATAGAAGGACGGAAACAACAGGAGATTGCCAAAGAGTTAAATCTTTCTCCCAAAACTATCGAAAACCAAATCACTATTGCTTATAAAAAACTCAGAGAAGAGTTAAAACATTTCCCTTCTTTATTGACATTATTATTATAATTTACTTTATTATGGTTTACCGGTACCTCAAATAAAGAGTTTTTTATAGGCATCTTTCTCCTGATAGCTAAGCATATTCCTCTTTACGGATAGGCATTCCATTGGGGTAACCCCGGGGGATAATGCTGCAACCCCCGGGGTTACGGACGCAAGGCCGGGGGTTAACCCAAAGTGGTGCTTATTTTTAAAGAGAGGGATGCTTACCGGCGGAGAAAGTCCTGCTTGTTTATGATCAGAATGATCGGTTTCATTTTTAACATTTTCTTTTGGGGGGTAATTGATTTTTGTTCGTTTACTATACAAACCCTTCAATACAGATGGACGAACGAATCATCAAATATTTTACCAATAAACTTTCTTCCGAAGAAAGAAAAGCTCTTTTAAAAGATAGCCTGACAGACTCTGCACTGAGAGAAAAGATGTTATTTTATCAGAATCTGGAAGCATTTCTTCATTTATCCCCGGAGAAGATAGACCGGGAAGCAGGAAAAAAAAGTTATGACCGTTTACAAAAACAAAAGAACAGGAAAATAATCCGGCGCCATCTTCTTACTTTTATAAGTTATGCGGCCTCTATCTGTTTACTGCTTGGAATCACGTATGCATTTACCTCCCGATATTATACAACTCTTGTCCGGAGTGAAGAACCACAGGGAATCATTCCTGAACAGGAACTGTATGTTCCTCCGGGGCAAATGGCACGGATCACCCTGCCGGACGGAACAGTGAGTTGGCTCAATGCCGGTTCGACCCTTGTCTATCCATCCCTTTTTACAGGCATCCGAAAAGTAACACTAAGCGGAGAAGCCTATTTTGAAGTGGCGGAAAATAAAGAAATGCCTTTTGTAGTAAGTACGGAATTTATAGATGTGACCGCCCTGGGAACTGAATTCAATGTATATAGTTATCCGGGAGCGGATTATGTGAGTGCTACTCTGATTGAAGGCTCTATTGTGGTAAATACAAAACAAGAAGATTTTACCAGTATATATGTTAATCCGGATCAAAAAGTAATTTATGAACAGGGAGAGTTAAGACTGGAAAAATCTATCAATAGAGATAAACTATTGTGGAAAGAAGGAATATATAGTTTTAAAATAACTTCCTTAAAAGATATTATTAAACAGTTAGAAATTTATTATGATGTAGAAATACAAGTCACTGATCCATCCATTCTGGACTATGAGTATACCGGAAAGTTTCTGCGTTCTGACGGAATTATGGAAATACTACGCATTATTGGTACGATCCATCCTTACAAAATAAAGCGGGATAAAGAGAGTAACCGGATTACTCTTTACAAATAACAAACAGATCTATTGATTATAAAAAGTAACTGCCTATGGGAGAAATAAAGACTCAAAAAAATAATGACCGGTAAATGCCCTCACATCTACCAGTCATCTACAAGTAAATACCTGTGATAATAAAATTTGTATTCACTTAATACACAAAGATATGAAAAGAATTACTTTGTTAACAATATATACATTGCAAAAAAAACTCAAAAAGATAGTTCATATACTGATTGTATCTCTCTGCGTATGTTTTTTATGTACAATTTCCAGCTTTGCCATACAAACAGAAATACAAAATACAGTTGTAAAACTACCTTCCACTCAACTAACAGTAGAAGAGTTTTTTGAACATATTGAAGAACAATCCAATTTCCTGGTTGTGTTCAGTAATAGTGAAATTGATATTAAACAGACTCTTTCATTAAAAAACAGATCTGCTAAAGTATCCGAACTACTCAACGAATCTTCCGGTAAATTAGGTATAACTTATAAAATTGAAAATAACTACATTATTCTTTCCAAAAAAAATGTGCAACCCATTATTCAACAAAACCATGTAACGGTTACAGGAAAAGTCATAGATACTACCGGAGAACCTATGGTAGGAGTAAATATTACAGTCAAAGGCCAGGCATCTATTGGAACAATATCTGATATGGAAGGTGATTTTAATCTTATGGTTCCTGCGTTGAATACTATATTGATTGTCTCTTACATCGGATATGTTTCCCAGGAAGTAACTGCTTCAACCCGTCCGCTCCGGATCATTCTGACAGAAGACACCCAGGTGTTGGAAGAGTTAGTCGTGATTGGGTATGGGATTGTGAAAAAAAGTGATGTTACCGGTTCGGTTTCTTCTGTAAAGGCAGAAGATCTGACGAAAATGGCTACTTTTTCACCTATTGCAGCTTTACAGGGACGGGCGGCAGGAGTAACAGTTATCCAGGAATCCGGTTCGCCTGATGCGGTAGCTGCTATCAAGATCCGGGGAGTAGGAACTACCAATGATTCTTCTCCTTTGTATGTAGTAGACGGTTTTCCGATGAGTGATATTAACTACCTGAATCCAAATGATATTGAATCTATTGAAATATTGAAAGATGCTTCTGCCTGTGCTATTTACGGGTCACGCGGAGCAAATGGAGTGGTGCTCGTAACTACTAAAAAAGGAAGTAGCGGTCCGTTGAAAGTGGATGTCAGAGCCTATTATGGAATTGAAAGTATGGGTACAAAACCTACCATGCTAAACTCTTCCCAGTATGCCCAACTTACCAATGAAGCTTATAAAAACGCAGGACAGGACCCGCTATATAATAGTACAACCAACCTGCCTTATAATACCAATTGGTTTGATGAAGTGTCTCATCCGGGACAATTTCAAAATTATAACATCTCTTTTTCGGGAGGCGGAGAACGAATGGCTTCTTTGTTGAGTGCCAATTATTATAAGAAAGAAGGGATAATTAAATCAACTAATTTTGAACGGTTATCATTTGCACAGAATAATACCATGAAAGTAGCTGATTTCTTTACTGTCACCAGTTCCTTTTCCGGGGCTTTTACTACCAGTAAACGTTTGGATCCCACCAGTATCTTCCTTTCTTCTCTGATTGCTCCTCCGGATATTCCGGTGATCGATCCGGATACAGATTATTACTCCGGAATTACCAAAATACGTCTGACCAATCCGGCGGGAAGGATTGAACGCAATAACAGTACCAACCGCAGAACGTATCTGGTAGGAAATTTCAATGCGGAATTGAAATTGTTTAAAGATCTTACTTTCAGTTCCCGTTTCGGAGTTAAATATGATGGAAAATATAATGATGGTTTCAGTCCTGTCTATTATGAAACCATGGACAATTCCGAAGCAGTAAATACAGTAAGCCGCAGTACTTCCCGGATGATTGACTGGTCATGGGAAAATATTCTTACTTATCATAAAAACTTTAGCGGTGACCATGATCTGACTGCTATGGCAGCTATGTCTGCCCGGGAATATAAGTACGATGAATATTCGGTTACCAAACAAAATATTCCTATTGAAAAAGAAGAATACTGGTATTTTAATTCTGCTACAGACAATCCGCAGGCAGAAGGGTTAGGGTATTCTTTGGCCATGTTGTCTTATCTGGGAAGGATCAATTATAGTTTTAAAGACCGTTACCTGGTTACTGCCAGTATCCGTGCGGATGGCTCTTCCCGTTTTATCGGTTCTAACCGGTGGGGTGTATTTCCATCCGGAGCAGTGGCCTGGAAATTATCAGAAGAACCGTTCTTTAGAAATCTGGATCTTGCCTGGTTGAATACGGTCAAAATCCGCGCCGGTTACGGAGAGATAGGAAATGAAAACATTTCTTCTTATTATCCCTATCTGACAGCTGTTACACAGCGCCATTATTATACCTTGGGAACCAGCCAGTCACGTATCAATGGCTCTGCTCCTAACCGGATCGGTAATCCGGATGCGAAATGGGAAACTTCTACCCAAACCAATATAGGGATTGATCTGATGTTTCTGGATGGAAAAATTGAGTTTACCGGTGATTATTATATCCGGAAAACAAACGATATTCTCTTATCCCAGCAAATACCCACCATCTCCGGCTCCAGTAGTATGGTGCGGAATGTGGGAGGAATGGAAAACAAAGGGTTTGAATTTTCTGTCGCTTATAAAGAGACCCGCAAAGTCTTTTCCTACCAGATTGGTGCCAATATGGCCTTTGTTAAGAATAAGGTAACGGATCTGGGAACATCCGGTTCCCTGGTGGCCGGGTTCCCCTATGATTATTCTTTGATTGATTTCCAGGGCGCGTTAGGGAATATGATCCGGAGTGAAGTAGGGCTGCCGTATGGACAGTTTTATGGATACCAGGTAGAAAAAGTATTCCAGACACAGGCAGAAATTGATGCGTATGTAAAAGATGGAAACCTGATCCAGCCGGACGCACAACCCGGAGACTTTAAGTTTAAAGACCTGAATGGAAACGGACGGATTGACGAAGGGGATATGACTTTCATTGGTAATCCGATTCCGGATGTAACTTTTGGACTTTCGTTTGATGCTACTTACAGGACCTTTGATCTCAGTTTACTATTCCAGGGAGTAATCGGGAATGAAATTTACAATGCTTCCAAATATTATTTTATGCGTTTCGACGGACGTCAGAATGTTCATACTGAGTATCTGAATGAATACTGGACAGGAGCGAACAGTACGGATAAATATCCCATTGTTACCAGTGACCTGACACGGAACAGCCGCAATTTCAGGAACTCCGATTTTTATGTGGAAAACGGTTCCTACCTGCGACTGAAGACCATTCAGATAGGATATAATTATAAACCCTCTAATTTTATCCGGAACATGCATCCATCCTTCCGGTTCTATGTGTCTGCACAAAATCTGTTTACGATTACCGGATACAGTGGATTTGACCCGGAAGTATCCGGTATCTCAGTGGACCGGGGGCAATACCCTCAGTCAAGATCTTTTATCCTTGGGACAGTTATTAACTTTTAAGAATAATACAGTTATGAAAGCAATACATCTGATTATTCCGGTGGTTTTTATAGTTACCACTGCCTGTGCTGATTTTTTAGATAAACAGCCTTTGGTTGATTCCTCCGTAGATACCTATTATTCTAATGATAATGAAGCAAACGATGCTATAATAGGTTGTTACTCTATTTCGCAGAATGAGACTTTTCAATTGGCTCCTTTTATGCTTATTGGAGATGATTGTTCGGACGATTGTGATATAGGTAACAGTAACAGTGAGGCTTACTCCTGGTTAGGTGCCAATGCACAGACTCTTCAGAAGTTTGATATCCTTGCTACCAACTCACAGAGTAGCGGATTATGGACACAGGGATTCAGAGGGGTAACCTGGACTACTCATGCCATTGAACGGATCACTGATAATCCGGCTATCTCCGAGTCCAAACGGGACCAGTTTGTAGGAGAAGCTCATTTTTTGCGTGCTTTTTATTATTTTTTCCTGACACGCCAGTATGGCCGGTTGCCTATTATTGACCATGTGCTGGAGTATGAAGAATATTATATGGCAAGAGCGACTACGGAAGCTACCTGGGAATTTATAGAATCTGATCTCAAAAAAGCAGCCGGTTTGTTACCTGAGAAAAGTGAATATGCAGCTGCTGACCTGGGACGGGCTACCAGGGGGGCAGCTAAATCCCTGTTGGGAAAAGTGTATATTTATCAGGGTAAATTTCAGGAGGCATACGATATACTGAGTGAAGTAATAGGATCATCACAATATGATCTGGAACCTGTGTACGAAGATGTTTTTACCCTTGAACATGAAAATGGGATTGAATCCATTTATGAAATCCAGCATAGTACCAGCGGTACAGGATGGGCAGATGATAATGAAGGTTCTATCTTATCTTTTTATGAACATGATGCCGATCCGGAAGATACTGAAAAGTGGCATAACGGCTGGTCTATGCATTGTCCTACCGAAGATTTAGTCAACTGTTTTGAGGAAGGAGATCCCCGGTTAAATGCAACGGTTATTTTTAGCGGAGAGTTTTTTGATGGACGCATTCATAAAAATGTGGCCAGTTCCACTGGTTATCAACCGAAAAAGTGGTATATTCCGTACGATCAACGGTCACAGATAGACCAGAGTGATTGTCCGAAGAATATTATTTTTATTCGTTATGCCGATGTACTTCTTTATATGGCCGAAGCAGCGAATGAGATAGGGAGAACCGGAGAAGCACTGACTTATCTGGAACAGGTACGTGGACGTGCCCGTTCAAACTCCTCCTTACCAGGTGCCTTACCACAGATAACAGAAACCAATAAAGATCTGTTGAGAGACCATATCTGGCAGGAACGCCGGGTTGAACTGGCCTGTGAAGGACAACGTTTCTGGGATCTGGTGCGTCAGGGACGGGCAGGAACTGTAATGAGAGCTTATTCACAAAAATACAATTCCATTAAAGGAGAGAATTTTGTGGACGGAAGAAATGAAATATTTCCTATACCTGATACCCAGGTTACTATTTCAAATGGTAACCTGGAACAGAATCCGGGATATTGATTGGATTAGAAGTTAAGAAAATACTATTTATACTTAACTTCTAAGGAGTGAAGCGACTGATAACTTCTTATTTCTTGACTTCTGAAAAATAAAATAAAACATGTGTATATAATAAACTATTAATAGTATGAAAGCAAAATTATTTTTCGTTGCTATTTTCTTATCGGCTGTAACTTATACCTATAGTCAGTCGAAGACCTATTTTGTATCTCCTGCAGGGAATGACCAGGCTTCCGGCCTTTCAATCAAAGAGGCCTGGAAATCAATTGACAGGGTGAATCAGATTGAATTTCAACCGGGTGATCAAATCCTCTTTGAGGCTGGTGCCGTATGGCATGGCCAGCTATTTCCTAAAGGGTCCGGTACGGAAGGGAAACCGATCCGGCTTTCTTCGTATGGAGGAAAAGAAAGACCGGTTATTAATATCGGACGGGCAGAAGGAGCCGGTATCCGGCTGACCAATCAGTCGTGGTGGGAGATCGAAGGAATGGAGGTCACCAGTGGTGCCGCTCCGGAACTGGGAGTCGGCCGCCAGGGAATTGCTGTCATTGTAAAAGGAGACGGAGAGCATATGGAACATATTGTGGTCCGGGATTGCTACATACATGATATATGGGGACAAATGGGAGGTACCGGTGAATATGTAGGATATTATAGTTGCGGCATTCTGGTACGTTCCCAAATTGAGCGCAACAGGGACAGAAGTCTTCCTCCTGTGATAACTACGTTTGATGATGTGCTGGTAGAAAATAACCGGATTGAGCGCTTTGATAAATGTGGGATTGTGATCTGGGGAGGAAAACATAATATCATTGTCCGTGACAACTATATGGACAACCTGGGAGGAGACGGTATATTTGTCAATGGCTGTTACAAGGGGATGATCGAACGGAATGAAGTAAGACGTTCCTGTATGCGTTCAGGTTATCTGGACCTGCCGGGAGGGGAAAACTGGTGGCCTCATACCGCAGCGATCTGGATACAACGGGCGGAAGAGACTGTGATGCAATTCAATGAAGTGTATGATACCGGACGGGAACCTAAAAACGGGGATGGATTTGCTTATGACTTTGATTTCTATTGTAAAAGATGTACCGCACAATATAATTATAGCAAAAACAACCATGGATTGATGTTGGTTATGAATAACACATTTGAAAATGTGACCCGGTATAATATCAGTGAGAATGACCGTACTCATCTGGTACAGATTCATTGTGAACTGTCCGATGGAAATACTTTTTATAATAATGTCTTTTATGTAGATTACGGAACGGCCGATCTTGATTTTTATAAGAGCAATCTGGAAGATGAAGATATAAATAAACTGGGGGCTACCTTCTATAACAATATCTTCTATGCGACCGGACAGGGACGGTTCCGGACAGTGTACACAGCGGGAGATGTAATAGGCCGTGATTTTGATGAAGTGTCTAAACCCAATCTGCCTGCCGGATCTTTATTTCTGAACAACTGTTATTTCGGACCCTGGAAAAACGGATTACCAGACGATCCGGCTAAATTGGTTGCTGATCCTCTGTTTGTTGCTCCGGGTACCGGAGGAAATGGACTTTGTACAGTAGAAGGATACCAGCTACAACCTAATTCACCCTGTATTAATGCGGGCATGTTTATTCCTTTGAACAGCACACGTGACTATTTCGGGAATCCTGTGGCAGATGGTTCTGTAGATATAGGGGCGTACGAACAACTGGGTTCCGGTGTATTTGCGGATGTACAAAAGGAAGAAGAACTGAACCGGATAGCACGTAACAAGTCTGATCTGGCATGGGCAAAATGGATATTTCCCCGCCGTATATCTATTCCTGAAGGAAATGAAAAGCCGGAAGTGACTCTACGGGAACCATTGGAAGCAACTATCACAGGTTCGATGGTATGGACACCACACCAGGGAACTGGAAAACCGGTCACTGTTTCTATAAAGCCACAGGCGAGTAATACTTTTATACTACCTGTGAAAAACGATAAAGAGTTGTTGTTGAACTCTTCCCTGCGGGTGGTACTCCGGGCAGGCGAATTTACCGAAGAGTGGGACATCCCTTTTTCCGCGGAAACACCTCTCCGGCGATAATCTATGAATCTACTAAAAATTCTGCTATATGAATAAATTATCAGTTGTTACC
>JAJQES010000075.1 GCA_021201565.1 Tannerellaceae bacterium | reverse complement strand
ATCTATATGTATATATCTGTTCCAAATTAATCAAACCGAAAAATATTGCGGATGAAGAAGAGTTCCAGTTAAAATATATCACCTCCAGTATGCTCTCTACCTCTGAACTTGCTTTGATGCAGGCCCAGAAAGAAATTGCCGTATTTGGAGAACGTACCCAGCGAATGTTAGGTATGGTAAAAGAATTATTCAACGAGAAAAGCGAAGATAAATTCCTGAAAACCTATAGCCGGATTGAAAAATATGAAAGCATTAGTGACCGGATGGAGATCGAAATAGCCAATTATCTGACTAAAGTATCAGAAGGACGGCTGAGTTCCGAAGGAAAAGAAGAGGTCCGGGTCATGTTACGTGCCGTAACCGAAATCGAAAGTATTGCCGACTCCTGCAATAATCTGGCACGTGGAATCCGTAGACGTAATGATGGAAAATCAGTTTTCACAGAAGATCAGATCCGTCGTGTGGAAAGTATGTTTAGCTTACTGGATAAAGCTCTTACCCACATGAATGAGGTGCTAATCAAAGCTGAAATTTTCCCGGAAGATATTAATGTATCTTACAATCTTGAAAACGAAATCAATAATTATCGTAATCAACTGAAGCTCGACAATCTCGACGATGTCAATAACAAAAAATATGACTATCAGGATGGTGTCTATTTCATGGATATAGTAAGCGAGTGTGAAAAACTGGGAGATTATATCATAAATGTCATGCAGGCAATTGTAGAGAAGAAATTCTGATATCCGGATTTCGACAACATACAACAACTATAAGAAACATTCTGTTCTTTCGTAGGGCAGAATGTTTTTTATTGTATTCAGGCCAGATACAGGCATTATTTTATATTTTTGTCTTAGTAAGTAAATATAAATCCCATTGATTATGAGAACAAAAAACTATCATATCCTCTTTTTACTCCTTTTAACCGTAAGTTTTAGTTGCACGGATGAAATTGATGAAGAAAAACCGGCAGGAGAATGGACGGCAGAAAATGAATGGATTTACGAAACGATGGAAGCAGATTACCTTTGGTATAACGAAATAGCAAAAAGTACCTTAGATCCCTCTACTGATGCCGAAACATTTTTTTATAGCATGTTAAGCAGAAAAGACGGAAAATCCGGCTACTACTATTCCTATATTGAAGAAAAAGATGGAACAAGAGCTTATATGGGAGATGGACTAACGTATGGATTTGAGTACCAGGCCTGGAGAATTACAGACTTAAATCGTGTAGGATTACAAATTTTGTATGTATTACCCGGATCTGCCGCTGAACAGAAAGGATTAAAAAGGGGAGACTGGATCTTTACACTCAATGGTTCAAACATAGGAGATGATTATTATACCTTAATCAGTAGCTCTTCCACTTTAAAGGTAGGAGTTTGTGAAAATCTGAAATCCTACAGAGAACTAACAGAAAAGGATCTCACCGCCACCCGCCTTGAAGACAATCCGGTATTTGAAAGTAAAGTAATCCCTAACACGCAGGTTGGGTATATGGCATATCATCATTTTACTACCGGCCCTAACGGCAGTAATGACAGAAGCTATGATATATACATGGCAGAAGAACTTGCAAAACTCAAACAGAAAGGGATAAAAGATTTCGTATTAGACCTGAGATACAATCCGGGAGGATATGTCACTTCTGCTCAGGTACTATCTTCCTGTCTGATGCCGGAAAATAAACTGGATAACATCTTTTGTAAGATGACGTATAATGATAAACGCACAAAAGAAAATGTGGATCTTAAATTCACTAAATACATAAGTAATAGAGTCTACCATCCCGGGTTGGAATTAAACCGGATATTTGTTATTACCAGTTCACGCAGTGCCTCTGCGTCGGAATTAGTTATCGCTTCCCTTATACCCTATTTTGAGAATAACTTATATATTATAGGAGATACGGATAATAATACAGAAGGAAAAAATGTAGGTTCTATTGAGTATTCTGAAGATAAGTATGACTGGATTCTGCATCCGATCGTATGCCATGTAACCAACAGGGAAGAATGGGATTATTCAGCAGGCATTCCTCCCACAGAAGGTTTTGAATATTCCTATTCTGAAGAAGCAGGTGATGAACAGCTTTATCCGTTGGGTGATGAAAACGATGGAGCCTTAAAATTAATATTGGATTATATTGCAGGAAGGAAAGTTTCTGCCGTCAAAACTAAAACAAATACAGTCTCTGCCACCCCATTAAACACGTCCTTTGAAAACAGACGTATAAAAGGGATGATCCTGGATTGATGAGAAATATTCTTATATAGGAAAAGAAAAAGCCTGAAGATATTCTCCAGGCCTTTTCCTATACTATTTATCGCAAACAACTATTTATACCCCAACTCCCGTTGGTAAAGGGATTCATTATTTATAATCTCCAAGGCTTTCTGATAAGCAGCATTCTCCACATTGATGATCTGGTAATATTCACCCATATCGTAAATATCCCGTGCGATCAGTGCTTTCAACTGCAACCGGATAAACTCCCTTGACTGCTCATATTGCTCTTCATTGAACTCTATTTTATCGTTGGTTCCCATAGACACCAACTCATCCAGCAGGGCATCCGGTACTTCAAAACGTTCTTTAAAAGCGGTAAAGTCATTATAAGTAGAAGCCACATTCCCACGGTTCCGGTCCACATAATTCATAGCAACCCGGTTTACCAGTCCGGAAGCAGCCAACCGGCTATGATAAGCGGTATAACGCGCCGTATCTAATGGTATAAATACATCCGGCATGATACCACCGCCACCGTACACAACCCGTTCATTGACCAGGGTATGGTAAATCAGGGAATCTGAAAAATGGATACTATCCGCGCTCAACAATTCACCCCGGTTATACCGGTCAATCAAATCCTGTCTGTAATCCGCGCTATTCCCTTTTTCAAAGGGTTTCTGGATACTACGTCCTGTCGGGGTATAATACCGGGAAACCGTCAAACGGATCATGGACCCATCCGGCATCGGAATTGGTTTTTGTACCAATCCTTTTCCAAATGTACGGCGTCCCACGATCAAGCCTCTGTCCCAGTCCTGAACAGCTCCGGCCAGGATCTCACTGGCGGATGCCGAACCTTCATCAACCAGAATGATCAACCGTCCATTTTCAAAATCTCCTTTCGAGGTTGCTTCTGCTTCCGTGCGGGGTTCTTTATTTCCTTCCGTATAGACAATCAGTTTTCCACGGCTCAGGAATTCATCGGCCAAGTCAATTGCAGTTCCCAGAATTCCCCCACCATTTCCCTGTAAATCAAGAATCAGGTTTTGCATACCCTGTTTTTTAAGTTTTGCCAGGGCTGACCGGAACTCATCCGCCGACGAACTGGCGAACCGGTTCAGTTTCATATAACCGGTAGTTGGATCGGCCATGTAAGCGGCATCCATACTATACACAGGAATCTGTCCCCGGATGATCCGGAATTCTATCAACTCCGGCTGATTTCCCCGCTTTACCTTTACAGAAACCTCCGTGCCCTTCTTTCCCCGCAGCCGTTTCATAATATCGGTCGTTCTCATATTTACACCGGCGATCACTGTATCATTTACCTGAATGATACGGTCTCCCGCCATCAGGCCTACCTTTTCAGAAGGTCCACCGGGTATTACCTGGATCACATACAGGGTATCCGTCAACATATTGAACTGAATACCGATCCCATCAAAATTACCCTGTAAAGGCTCTGTCAGCTCCTTAGCTTCCTCAGCATCCAGATAATCCGAGTGGGGATCCAGTTTTTGTAACATGCCTACAATCGCATCCTCTACCAGTTTTTCGGTATTGGTAGAATCTACATACAGATTGGAGATGGCATAAAAAGCAAGCGACAATTTCCGTGCCTCCTGACTGTTTGCCTGGCTGAATACCTGCATACAGGTAAGTATCATCGCCGCTACATATAGAAATTTCTTTTTCATTTATTTAATCTTCAATATAATTCAGTCTCTTTGGGTACAAAAAGAGAAATATCCTTCCCATACCTCAGTAATTCACGCACTATACTTGAACTGATATGGGTATGTTCAGGTTCAGTAAAAAGTATAAATGTTTCAATTCCGGTTAGTTTCCTGTTAATATCAGCTATACTTTTCTCATATTCAAAGTCATTAACCGTACGGATCCCCCTCAAAATAAACTGGGCACCAACCTCATTGGCAAAATCAACGGTCAGCGAATTATACGTAGTAACCCGTACCCGGGGATTATCCTTATATAGTTTCTCAATCGCTTCCAGACGCTTTTCCAGCGAATAGTAGGTTAGTTTCTTATCATTGATTCCTATGGAAATGATAATTTCATCTACCAAAGCCAACCCCCGGGAAACCAGTGATTGATGTCCGATAGTAAACGGATCAAATGTTCCGGGAAAAAGAGCGATCCGTTTCATGCGATCTCATCTTCTATTACGAGATTATTAATAATAAAATTCTGCCGCTCCATTGTATTTTTACCCATATAGAATTCCAGCATCTCTTTTACCAGATCCTCCTTTTTCATCTTTACCGGGTCCAACCGGATGTCTTTCCCGATAAAATTCTTGAATTCATCCGGGGAGATTTCTCCCAATCCTTTAAAACGGGTTATCTCCGGATTCTTTCCGGCCTCATTCATAGCTGTCAGACGTTCTTCCTCGGTATAACAATACCAGGTCTTCTGTTTATTCCGTACCCGGAACAAAGGAGTCTGCAGGATATAGACATGTCCCCGCTTGATCAGATCCGGGAAGAATTGCAAAAAGAAGGTAATCAACAGGAGCCGGATATGCATTCCGTCCACATCAGCATCCGTAGCAATAATGACCTTATTGTATCTCAGCCCATCCAGTCCGTCCTCAATATTCAAAGCAGCCTGCAATAGGTTAAACTCTTCATTTTCATATACGATCTTCTTAGTCAAACCGTATGTATTCAAGGGCTTACCCCGCAAACTGAACACTGCCTGCAGATTTGGATCACGGCTCTTGGTGATCGAACCACTTGCCGAATCCCCTTCGGTAATAAAAATACAGGTTTCCTCTTTCAAATCCCCTTTCGGATCATTCAGATGGAGACGGCAATCACGCAATTTACGATTGTGCAGATTCGCTTTCTTCGCCCGTTCACGTGCCAGTTTAGTTACACCTGCGATCGCTTTACGTTCTTTTTCAGACTCCAGGATCTTTTTCAACATCGCATCCGACGTTTCCGGATGTTTATGCAGGAAATTATCCAGATCCCTCTTGATAAAATCCCCGATAAATTTAGCGACTGTCGGCCCCTCCGGTCCCATGTCTTTAGAACCCAGTTTGGTCTTCGTCTGGCTCTCAAACACAGGTTCCTCTACCTTTATACTGATAGCGGCCACAATACCCGCACGGATATCCGCATATTCAAAATTCTTGGCATAATACTCCTTGATCACACGGCCCAGTGTCTCTTTAAAAGCTGATAAATGAGTACCTCCCTGTGTCGTATGTTGTCCGTTCACAAACGAATAATACTCTTCTCCATACTGGTTACTATGCGTGATCACGACTTCAATATCCTCACCTTTTAGATGAATGATCGGATAAAGGGGATCGGAAGTCATGTTTTCATTCAGCAGGTCAACCAACCCATTGCGCGAATAAAAACGTTTCTTATTATAAATGATAGATAAACCTGAATTCAGGAAGACATAATTCTTCAGTAAAGTCTCGATGAATTCATCTTTATACTCGTAATCTTTGAAAATCGTTTTATCAGGGACAAAATAGATCAGGGTGCCGTTCGGATCTTCCGTAGGTTTGATTGCCTGTTCTTCTGTAATAATGGCCTTGCTGTATTCTACCTGTTTACATTCGCCGTCACGGTGGCTCCGGATCAGGAAATAGCTACTCAACGCATTTACCGCCTTGATTCCTACCCCATTTAATCCGACCGATTTCTTAAATGCTTTACTATCATATTTGGCTCCGGTATTCATTTTACTGGAGACATCTACCACCTTTCCCAAAGGGATTCCACGGCCATAGTCGCGCACAGCCACCGTACCCTCCTCAACGGTTACTTCAATTGTCTTTCCATATCCCATCATGTATTCATCGATGGAATTATCAAGTACCTCCTTCAGTAACACATAGATTCCATCATCTGCATAGGTTCCGTCCCCTAATTTACCAATATACATCCCCGGACGGCGACGGATATGTTCCATCCAGTCCAGGGTTTTAATATCGTCATCATTGTACGCTATTTGCTCTAATGGTGTATCCATATTTTTTAATTGTCAATTTGTTTCACAAACGCCCGGCGGGTTTTATGATGCTCCCGTTTAAAGTAGTCCCACTGTGCCTGAACCGCATTATTGGTTTCCAGCTCCGGATTAGTTTCCGCATACACAACTCCTAACTTTCTGTACACCGGGATCAGATCGTTAAAGATCAACGCAACCACTCCTTTATTCTGGTACTCCGGCAGCACTCCCATCAGGTAAAGATCTACGACTTTAGGTTTGGATTTCAACGCTTTCAATAAAGGAATAAAACCAAATGGGAATAATCTGCCTTTGGCCTTTCTCAAAGCGCCTGACAGGTTAGGAAGTGAGATCCCAAACCCAACGACCGAATCATCCTCTTCCCGGATGATAATCGTCACCATATCCAAACGGATCATCGGAATATATTGTCCTACATAATATTCGATCTGTTCATCTGTAAGAGGAGCAAATCCATATAAAGGAGTATAAGCTTTATTAAGTGCATCAAAAATCTTACGGGCATACGGCCAGATTTCTTTCCGCTTGTTAAATTTCAGGACTTTCAATCCATATTTCTTCTTTACGATCTCTCCCACCCGCAAATGCTTATCAGGCACCGAATCTGGTATAAAGATTTTAAACTCATGCCAATCCTGGTCCTTTTCATAGCCCATACGGAACATCTGTTGAGGATAATAAGGAAAATTATAGATAGCTGCCATAGTGCCCATCTGGTCATATCCCTCAATCAACATGCCTTCATGGTCCAGATCTGTAAAACCAAGGGGGCCGTGTAGCCGCTTCATGCCTTTCTCCCTGGCCCATCTCTCTACAGCACCAAACAGCGCATCCACCACTTCATCATCATCGATAAAATCAACAAACCCAAAACGGGCATTGTTCTGTTCCCATATCTCATTGCTCTTACGGTTGATAATACCGGCAATTCGTCCCACGACCTGCTCATCCCGGTAAGCCAGAAACAAAACAACGTCACACACTTTGAACGCCGGATTTCTATCCGGATCCAGCGTCATCATCTCTTCATCGATCAGTCCCGGAACATGATAAGGATTCTCTTTATAAAGATCAATATTAAATTTAACAAACTTTCTTCGTTCTTTCTTATTTGTAACCTCTTTTACAACTATGCTCATTGGTATTACTTTTGAAGTACAAAGTTACACAAATAATTTGTTTTTCACGAGTTTATCCATTCTATAAATCTACTCTTTTAAGAGTCTTTATAGATCTGTTTAGGGTTATTTTATATAGCCAATAAACCCACATGGGATAACCAGCTAATTTTGTATAAATTCCTTATAATAAAAACACAAAATCACTCTTCAGCCTCTATGTCTTTAAAATTAGATCATAGTTAAGTCCTGCGAAAACACATAACCGCAAAAAACATATTGTATTGATTTATATCCCTATAGTATCCTCCCTAAAGGGATGTTTATCTGCATCCCTTTAGGGAGGATTGCAGAAGCTGTAAGATAAATACCTCTCCCTGATAATAAACCCATGAATCACAATTGAGCATCCCTACTGTAAAAGTTTACAGACCCGTAGCAAACATTATCAGTTCACCCGGGTGGGTCAGGTGCCCCACTCGGGTGAAGCAGCTGTTCCACCCGGATGAAGCAGGTGCTCCACCCGGGTGAACTAAAGATGGTATGCATACCCCACCAACATGTATCCCATAAGAAAGCAGACATTAACTGGTACGTATCCAATTCTCCTGCTGGATTTTAAAACTGCCGGAGAAGATATTTAATCCTTAAACTTTTGATTTTATACACCTGTTAATACACCAAAGAATATATGACCAAATTAGATTATTTATGGGAAAAGAGGCCATTTGTCCGAAAGTTTATATAGCGGAAGTGATTTTTAAAGCGGAAGCTTCTACCGGAGAAGGTGCTATCTGGCATCCGGAACGCAGCTCTTTATTTTGGGTGGATATTGAAGGAAAAAAATTATATGAATTTCTTCCCCGGGAAAAAGATTGCCGGGAATGGAGCTTTGACCGGATGGCGACTACCGTTGTTCCGGAAAGCCGGGATACATTGATCGTGGCTCTTCAAAATGAAATTATACGGATCAATATAGAGACAAACGAACGGACTTCTATTGCGAAAATAGATGATTTGAACGGAACTGTCCGTTGCAATGATGGCAAATGTGACCCGGAAGGACGTTTCTGGATAGGCACGATTGCCAAAAAGGCCCCGGCCGGGAGTGCCGTTCTGTATACTGTTTCAAAAGACGGGAAAGTGGTTCCACGCCTGACCGGGGTAACTAATTCAAACGGACTGGTATGGAGTGAGGATAAAAAATATATGTACTATAACGATACCCCTACCCGGGAGATCGCCCGTTTCCGCTACGATCCGGCTACAGGTAACATTCAACGGGATGGGATCGCGGTTAAAATAGAAGAAAACCACGGAAAACCGGATGGAATGACTATCGATAAAAACGGTCATTTATGGGTAGCTCAATGGGGAGGACACGGCGTCTATTGTTACAATCCTATAACCGGTAAACTACTTGCGAAAGTGGATATGTGGGTGCCTAATATAACTTCCTGTGCATTCGGTGGAGAACAACTGGATACGCTTTATATTACCACTGCCCGGTCCGGACTTTCTGAAGAGGACTTGCAGCGTTTTCCGGAAAGCGGCAGTCTATATGTATGTAAACCAGACGCCCGGGGAGTAAAAGCCAACTATTTCACAAAATAAAAAAAGACCTATGTTTTCATACCTTTTTAATATGGTTTCAATTTTTTAATAATACCTTTGTAAATAAGAGATTGACTTCTCACTTAATTCACAGACTATGACAAGAAATAAGAAAAGTAAGAAAGATAACAAAGAAAAAAAAGGATCTTCGGGTAAAAGACTTACCAAAGAGAAGATGATCCAACTAATCATTAACCTATTCCAGTCAGCACCAAAAGAATTAGTTAACTATAAGCAGGTCTGCAAAAAAATAGGGGTTACCAGCCAGGTTCAGAAACTGATGGTGGTGGACATCCTGTACGATCTGTCTGCCGACGATTTTATCACAGAAATAGACCGTGGACGGTATCGCCTGAATTCCCTGGGAACAGTAGCGACCGGCACATTTGTAAGAAGGAGTAACGGCAAAAACTCGTTTATTCCGGAAGACGGTGGTTCACCGGTATTCATTGCCGAACGGAATTCAAAACACGCAATGGACGGTGACAAAGTGAAAGTACAACTGTTTGCCAAACGGAAGGGTGCGGAACCGGAAGCGGAAGTGATGGAGGTATTGGAAAGCAAAGAACGGACATTTGTAGGAAAACTACAGGTGGCAAAAGGGTTCGCATTTCTGATTACTGAAAATAAAACCCTGGCAAATGACATATTTATCCCAAAAGAAAAACTGAAAGGGGGTAAAAATGGCGATAAAGCCATCGTACGGATCATTGAATGGCCCGAAAATGCTAAAAACCCATTGGGAGAAGTGATTGATATTCTTGGCAAAGCCGGTCAGAACACCGCTGAAATGCATGCTATTCTTGCTGAATTCGGCCTGCCCTATAAATATCCTGCTGCTGTGGAAAAAGCAGCAGAGAAAATTCCGGAAGAGATCCCACAAAGTGAGATTGAAAAACGGGAGGATTTCCGTAAGATCCTGACCTTCACGATTGACCCCAAAGATGCGAAAGACTTTGATGACGCATTGTCATTCCGGGTACTGGAAAACGGCAACTATGAGATAGGGGTACATATTGCGGATGTGACTCACTATGTAAAACCGGATAGCATGATTGACAAAGAGGCCTATCAGCGAGCCACTTCGGTCTATCTGGTGGACCGTACCATCCCAATGCTTCCGGAACGCCTTTCCAACGGGATTTGTTCCCTGCGTCCGAATGAAGAGAAACTTTGTTTTTCAGCCATCTTTGAGATGAATACCGATGCTGAAGTTAAAAATTCCCGGATCTGCCGTACTGTAATTGAAAGCGATCGCCGCTTTACCTATGAAGAGGCACAGCAGGTCATTGAAACCGGAGAGGGGGATCATTCGGAAGCGATCTTAACACTCAATAAGCTGGCACAGAAAATCCGTGCCCAACGCTTTAAAGAGGGAGCGATCAATTTTGACCGGTACGAAGTGAAATTTGAAATTGATGAAAACGGTAAACCGGTTACCGTTTATTTCAAAGAATCAAAAGAAGCCAACAAACTGATCGAGGAGTTTATGTTGCTGGCCAACCGCACAGTTGCCGAATTCATCGGGAAAGTTCCCAAAAATAAAACAAGGAAAACCTTTGTTTACCGGATCCATGATTTACCGGACCCGGACAAAATGGAGAACTTCGCCTCCTTTATCCGCCGGTTTGGTTATAAGATGAAAACGGAAGGGAAGAAAAGCGAAGTGTCCAAAGGGATTAACAACCTACTGGACAAAGTGCAGGGTAAACCGGAAGAGAATCTGATCGAGACACTGGCCATCCGGGCCATGCAGAAAGCGAAATATTCAACGGAGAATGTCGGTCATTATGGACTTGCGTTTGAATATTACAGTCATTTTACCTCTCCTATCCGCCGGTATCCGGACATGATGGTACACCGCTTGCTGGAACGTTATCTGGCAGGGGGACGTAGTGTCGTTAAAAACAAATATGAAGAGATGTGTGATCACTGTTCCAGTATGGAACAGGTAGCGTCCAACGCGGAACGGGCATCCATCAAGTATAAACAGGTTGAGTTTATGAGCGATAAGCTCGGAATGATATTTGACGGAGTGATTTCAGGCGTTACCGAATGGGGTCTCTATGTGGAACTAAACGAAAATAAATGCGAAGGATTGGTACCTATCCGCGATCTGGGTGACGATTATTATGAATTCGATGACAAAAACTATTGCCTCATAGGCCGTCGCCGTAAACAGGAATACCGTTTAGGAGATGCCATCACCATCAAAGTCGCACAAGCCAATCTGGAAAGAAAACAATTGGACTTTATGCTGGCAGAGTAAAGATATTTAATAAATAACATTCAAAATAGCAGTCTTACTAATAG